>NZ_JBYOKH010000009.1:0-143136 GCF_057799415.1 Achromobacter sp. 18P8.1.1
TGCACCGGCGCCTGCGCCGGTTTCCCGTCCTGCTTTCGAGCCGACCCCCGCACCGACCGCGCCTGCCGCGCCGCCGGCTGCGACGCCTACGCCGACTGTAGCGCCGTATGCGCGAGCCGAGGCACCGGTCCAGGCTCCTGTTCAGGCGCCGGTTCAAACACCGGTTCAAGCTCCGGTCCAGGCCTCCGTTCAGGCCCCCTTTCAGGCCCCCGTCCAGGCGCCGGTCAGCCCGCCGCCGGTCGCCGTGGTTCCGGCCGCAGCACCTTCGCCCGCACCGGCGCCCACGCCGGCTCCCACGCCGGCTCCAGCGCCACCTGTTGCGGCAATCGCCCCGGCGCCGGCCCCTGTGCCTGCGCCGCCTCCCGCCGCTGAACCCGTTGCCGTCGAGGCGCCCAAGAAGGCGTCGTGGCTGTCGCGGTTGAAGCAGGGTTTGTCGCGCACTGGCCAGAGCATTGGCGGCATCTTCATCGGCGTCAAGGTCGACGAAAACCTGTTCGAGGAACTCGAATCGGCGCTCATTATGGCCGATGCCGGCCTCGAGGCCACCGAGAAGCTGCTGACCGCGCTGCGTGCGCGCGTCAAGAAGGAACGCATCGAAGACCCGGCCAAGGTGAAGACGGCGCTGCGCCAGTTGCTGGCCGATCACCTGCGTCCGCTGGAGCGCGCGTTTGACCTGACCCGCGCCAAGCCGCTGGTGGTGATGATCGCCGGCGTGAACGGCGCGGGCAAGACGACGTCCATCGGCAAGCTGGCCCACACGTTCCAACGCCAGGGTGCCAGCGTCCTGCTGGCCGCGGGCGACACGTTCCGCGCCGCGGCGCGCGAACAGCTCGTGGAATGGGGCAGCCGCAACAACGTCAGCGTGATCGCGCAGGATGGCGGCGACCCCGCCGCCGTGGCATTCGATTCGGTCAACGCGGGCCGCGCGCGCGGCATGGGCGTGGTCATGGTGGATACCGCCGGCCGCTTGCCCACGCAACTGCACCTGATGGAAGAACTGAAGAAGATCCGCCGCGTCATCGGCAAGGCGGACGCCACCGCACCGCATGAAGTGCTGCTGGTGGTGGACGGCAACACCGGGCAGAACGCGTTGGCGCAGATCCGTGCGTTCGACGCGGCCATCACGCTGACGGGCCTGGTCGTGACCAAGCTGGACGGCACCGCCAAGGGCGGCACCTTGGCAGCGGTCGCGGCCGGCAGCCAGGGCGTACGCCCGATTCCGGTGTACTGGATCGGCGTGGGCGAAAGCCTGGAAGACTTGCAGCCGTTCGTGGCGGACGAGTTCGCCGCGGCCTTGTTGTCGGACTGAGCTATCCGCAGAAGGAACAAAAACGGGGCGGCGCGCAAGCGCCGCCCCGTTTCTATTGGCGCTGAATCAAGCCTCAGCCGACTTGGCCCATCGCCGGGTCGCTGACGCCGTCTTTGCCCGTTTCCATGCGCCCGGCAAAACGGCGCTGGAATGCACCGTAGCCGTCGCAGGCCACCGCAAAGTCGTACCACTGGCCGCTGTCGCCGACCGGCCAGCTCAGTTCGCCGGTCTGGCCCGGTTGCACGGTGGCGGTCCAGGGGCCGTCGCTGCGGTACGCCATCGCGCGCACGTTGAACGTGCAAGCCTGGCTGCCGTTGTTGTGCAGCTTGACCTGCACCTGCGGGTCGTCGCAAGGCACGTAGCAAACCTGGATCTCGGGCTGCGCGCCGCCCGTCTGCATCAGATCACCCGCAAAGGCGCGGTGATAGCCGTTCGGCCCCAGCACCCACAGGTCGTACTTGCCGCTGTCGCCGGAGACGTCCCAGGCATCCTCCAGCGACTTGCCCGCCTCGACCACATAGCGGCGGGGAATGCGATCCAGGTGCAGCTTGTCGTACACATGGAAGACGGCCGCCGCCTGGCTGCTGCTGGCGTTGGCGAACAGCAGCCTTACTCGGTTCTCGCGCGCCTCTTCGCGGGCGCTCGTGTGCAGCTCGTAGGGCAGGGCGCGCGACGGGCGCGTGCCGGGCGCCTGCTTGGCGAGCGTCTGTTGCGTGGGGACGGCGATGGCGGGCTGCGCTTCCTGCCAGGTCGTCAGCCCGTCGGCATCCGTCTTGGTCGTGCGGCCCGGCAAGGTCGGCAGCGCGGCGCTGTTGGGCGACACGAAATTCAGGGTGGAGGTGAGGTCGCCGCAAACCGCGCGGCGGAATGCGCTGATATTGGGCTCGATGACGCCGAAGCGCTGCTCCAGGAAGCGCAGCGCCGAGGTGTGGTCGAACACCTGCGAATTGACCCAGCCGCCACGGCTCCACGGCGAAATCACCCACATCGGCACGCGCATGCCGGGACCGAACGGCTTGCCGTCGGCGGTCAGTTGCTTGGGCGTGGCGGGAGGGTACGTGAAGTACTCGAACGCCATCTCGGCGTCCGTCAGCGTGGACTTGCCCGCCAAGCTGCCGTCGTCGTTGCGTGACGGCGCGGACGGCGTGGGCATGTGGTCGAAGAAGCCGTCGTTCTCGTCGTAGGTGACGAGGAACACGGTCTTGCTCCAGACCTCGGGCGATTGCGTCAAGGCGTCCAGCGCGGCCTGGATGTACCACGCGCCCTTGGCGGGGCTGGAAGGGCCGGGGTGTTCGCTGTATGCGGCCGGCGGAATGATCCACGACACCTCGGGCAGCGTGCCGTTCATGACGTCGTCGCGCAGGCTCTGCAGGAAGCCGCCGTCGGGCATGGTGTTGCCGAAGCCCTTGGCCAACGGGCTGTACTGGTCGTCGATGGCGGGGTTGTAGGCGGGGCCGCCCTGGTTGGTCACCTGCCGGTCAGCCGGCATCTTTTCGATCTCGGCGCGCCAGTGCCGGAAGCTCATCATCTCGTTGCAGCCGAAGTTGTCCGGAATGTTCTGGTAGACCTTCCAGCTGACGCCGGCCTTTTGCAGGCGGTCGGCGTAGGTGGTCCACGTCCAGCCTTCGGTGGACGGACCGACGTCGGCGCCGTCGTTCATTTCGTTCATCACCACCGATACATTGTCGCCGGACGGGCCGTTGGTGCCGGTCCAGAAGAACAGGCGGTTGGGGATGGTGCCCGCGTGCATCGCACAGTGGTAGTTGTCGCACAGCGTGAAGGCGTCAGCCAGCGCGCGGTGGAACGGGACTTCCGCGTTCTCGTAATAGCCCATCGACAACGGCTGCTTGGCGCTGGGCCACTTGTTCATGCGGCCATGATCCCAGGCCGCCTGGCAATTGGGCCACGAGTGCGGCGTGCTGCCGGCGCGCTGGGCGTTGCCTAGCGTCGTGTCCAGGTGATAGGGCAGCTCTTCGGTGCCATCGCTGCGCGTCTGGTGGAACACGGACTTGCCGTTGGCCAGCGGAATGGGGAAGCGGTCGCCGAAGCCGCGCACGCCGGGGAAGGTGCCGAAGTAGCCGTCGAAGGAACGGTTTTCCAGCATCAACATCACGACGTGCTTGACGTCCTGGATGGTGCCGGTCGGGCTGCTGGCTTCAATGGCCAGGGCGCGGCGGATGCTGGGCGGGAACATCGACAAGGCGCTTACGGCCGCCGTGGTTCCCAGCGTGGTCTTGAAGAACTTTCTCTTTGAGGCGTCGAACGTCATTGGCTTCTCTGTCGTTGAAGGTCGGAGGGGAACGGGCTCATGGGGCGCAGTGCGACGCGCACGCGGCGGGTGGCGTGGTGGGCGTCGTAGGTGGGGGAGGAGCCGGTTCGTCCGAATCGTTGTCGTCGCCGCCGCAAGCGGACAGCGAAAACACGAGCGACAGTGCACAAAAGGCCGCGAGGCCTCGTCTTGCATGGGCGAGCAAGTGGGAAGTGGGTTCCATGGTTCGGTCAGGTGTGGATGGGCTGACGGCCCGCAGGGGCCGTTGCCGTCACACAGGACGAATGTCGGGCGGATGCTGCGGGCCACGAGAGCGCCCGGCGCATGCTGGCCGGACGACAGCGATCCAGTATTGGCGCGTCGGATGTCGTTCTTTTGACAGCCAGCTGACCCGTTGCTGTGCGCGCCGCTTTTTTTGAAACGCGGTGCTAGATGCGTGTCGAAGTGAAAACGTATTCAACGATTGACTTGCCGCTGCGGTAAACGCGCGCGCCCGCCATGGCCGCCCGGGCCATGGCGCGACATGCGGCGTTTTACTTCCAGAACGGCTTGCTGCGCGCCAGGTTATCGAAGGCTTTCTGCGCTTCGTCGGCCAGCTCGTCCAAGCGTGCGCTGATCCAGCCCAGCGCGAACCAGGCTTGCGGGTGCGTGGCCGTACACGACTCGTAGTATTCCTTGGCGACGGCCAAGTCGTTGATTTCGCCCAGCACGTCCTGCACCTTGGACAGCAGCTTGCGGTAGCCGCGCAGCTTGCCCGAGGGCAACAGCGATTCCGCAAACGCCAGGCTGTAGCGCAGTCGCTTGCCGCGCTTGCGCAGCTCGTGCCGCGTGGGGATGTCCAGCGTGGCGAACTGCGTGCCCTGGTCGGCCACCTTGCTGTGCCAGCGATGCAGGCGGCGCGCCAATTGCTTGTGCAGGCGCTGCGGATCGGGTTCCGGCGCCAGCATGGGGATGATGGTGGGCTTGACGCTGGGGCCGGCCACGCCGCCTTCCAGGCGGATGGCAGGCTCGGGCGCCGCGTCGCTGGGCGTGCCGTTGGCGATGGTCTGGCCATTGCCGGCGGGCACCGCAGGCGGCACATCCAGGCTCCACTCCAGCAGTTCCAGCAACCAGGCCTGGAAGGCCTTGCCGCCGGCAATGGTCTGGGCGTCTTGTTCGGGCGGCGCGGCTTCCATCGGAATCACGGGCATGCCGGCTCGGATCAGCGCGGGCGCCACGGTTTCGTTCAGCACGTCCTGATCGCGGTTGGCGCCGAAGGCGGCGAAGTGCGTACGCACGCCTTGCAGCATGGCGTCAGGCACCGGCGCGATCCAGCCGTCGAAGAGTTTCCAGGCCGACCGCAGGCGGCGCACGCCCACGCGCAACTGGTGCACGTGTTCGGAGTTGCCGGCGCGGTACACGCCTTCCGTGTCTACCTCGGCCAGCACCGCGGCGTTGCGCGCGATCTGGTCCAGGCATTCCGCAGCGATGCGGCCCATTGCCTGCGACGGCGTCATATCGTCGCGCAGCTTCACGGCGGCCGCGCCGCGCGGCGCCCAGAACTGGGCGATGGCCTGGGCGCGGCGGGCTTCCAGATCGTCGCCGGGGAGGGCGTCCACATCGGCCAGGCGTTGCGCCAACTGGGCCAGCGCGTCACCGCGTTCGGATTTGCTGCGCGGATCCAGCACGAGGCTGTGGCGCTGCTGCCAGCCGCGTGCGCTGGCAAAGATGGCGGCAGGGCGGCCCGACACCAGTTCGAATTCCAGTTCCGAGATGGGCAGTTCCAACGCGCCGGCGCGCAGGATGCCGGTGTCGTACGCAAGCTCTACGGTGCCAAAGCGCGTGCGGACCTTGCGCAGCAGGCGCTGCACATCGGTTTCGTAGCGCAGGCCAAGTTCACCCTTGACGGCGGCAAGCGCGGCTTCGACTTCGGTGCCCGCATACACCGACAGGTCCAGCACGGGACCGGGGCGCGGGTGGTTCAGTTCAATGCGGGTGATGGCGTTGATGCCGGGCATCTTCAGCGTCTGGACCCAGTCGCGGCCCTCCTGGCGCAGCCGGATGGCGATGCGCGCCCGCGCGAGTTCGCGTTCGGGCGTGTCGAAATACATGGCATGCAGGCGGATGCGCGTGGCCTCGCGTTGCTTGATCTCTCGCAGCACGGCCTGGCGCGAAGCCGTGGGCACGTGCAGTTTCAATTCCTGTTCCGACATGGCGGTGGGTGTCCAACGGCAAAAGCCGAGATCTTAATCAACCGGGGGGCGGGATTTGATGACGGTTCATATTTTGTTCACATTGAGCATAGACGTGAACGCGCGTCGCGGACAAGCGGAGGCGCCCGCCAGGCAAGAAAAAACGCCGCCCCTTTTACAAGGGCGGCGCCAAGGAGCGCTGGTCAGGGGAAACCGACAAGCGTAAAACGGGGACGCGGTTAAAGAATGCGTTTGCGCGCCTGGGTGATGATGATTTCGGCCAAGACGACCACCACGAAGATCGCGGCCAGCACCAGCGCGACGCGGTCCCACTGGAACAGGTTCAACGCGGTGTCCAGCGCCATGCCGATGCCGCCGGCGCCCACCAGGCCCAGCACGGCCGATTCGCGCACGTTGATGTCCCAGCGCAGCAGCACGATGGACCAGAACGCGGGGCGGATCTGCGGCCAGTAGGCGTACCACAGCACCGATGCCTTGCTGGCGCCGGTGGCGGTCACGGCCTCGATGGGGCCGCGCTGCGCTTCCTCGATGGCTTCGCCCACCAGCTTGCCCACGAAGCCGATCGAGCGGAACGCGATGGCCAGCGTGCCGGCGAGCGCGCCTGGCCCGAAGATGGCGATGAACAACAGCGCCCAGACCAGCGAATTGACCGAGCGGCTGGACACCAGGATCAGCCGGGCCAGCATATTGATGGTCTTGCTGGGCGTCAGGTTGTTGGCCGCAAGCAGGCCCACCGGCACCGCCATGAAGACGGACAGGATGGTGCCTAGCGTGGCGATGTGCAGCGTTTCGATCAGCGCGTTGTGCACGCCGTCCGGGTAGTAGGCCCAGTCGATCGGCCACATGCGGCGGAACAGGTCGGCCATCTGCTCAGGCGCGTCATACAGGAACTCCGGTATGACTTCGACGCCGCGGATGGCCTGGACGATGGCGGCCACGACCAGCAGGTACAGCGCGAAGCGCAGCAGCCGCTGGCCCATGCTGTAGCGCTGCCACACGCGCGGCGAACCCGCCGGGTTCAGGGTGGAGGCATGGACGTTCATTCTTCCACCTCCGCCTTGCGCGCCGCCGGCGGCTTGGTCGAGCCGATGCCGCGGGCGCCCGCGAATCGGTCTTGCAGGATGCGGTCAAAGCCCAGGTTGTCCAGGAACACGGCACGCACGAAGCCTGCGATGATTTCGCCCAGCATGATGATGGCGATCAGCGTCAGCAGGATGGCGCTGACGAAGTCGTAATCAAAGCGCTGGAAGGCCGAGAACAGCGTGCCGCCCACGCCGCCCGCGCCCACGATCCCCACCATGGTGGAGTTGCGCAGGTTGGAGTCGAACTGGTAGGTCGCAAAGCCGATGAAGCGGGCGAACACCTGCGGCAGCACGCCGAAGATGATGACGTTGGCGAACGAGGCGCCGCTTGCGCGCACGGCTTCCACCTGCTTGAGCGAGATCTCTTCGATGGCCTCGGTGAACAGCTTGCCGATGAAGCCGATGGAGGCCACCGTCAGCGCCAGGATGCCGGCCAGTGCGCCAAAGCCCACGGCCTTGACGAACAGGATGGCGACGATGACCGGGTGCAGGGCGCGGCACAGCGCCACCAGCGAACGCGCGGGCCACGAGACCCAGGCGGGCATCATGTTGCGCGCGCCCAAAAGGCCCACGGGCAGCGCAAACAGGATGCCCAGCACCGAGGCCAGCACCGCGATTTCCAGGCTTTCCGCGATGCCTTTCCACAAGGTCGCGGGTTTTTCGAAATTGGGCGGGAACATGCGCGAAAGAAAGGTCGACGCGTGTCCCATGCCGGTTTCAAAGCGTGCCCAGCTGAAATCCAGCTGCGCGCCGGCGTAGATGGTGTAGATCACCAGCAACACCAGGCCCGCCTTGGCGCGCCCGGACATGGCGAAGGGGCGGTTGCCCCGGGGATGCGTCATTCCAGCCAAGACTCGCCTCCGTAGATCGTCTTGAGCATGGTCGCGTCCAGTCCCTGGCCATCGCCGTCATACACCACGTGTCCGCCGGACATGCCGACGATGCGGGTGGCGTAGCGGCGCGCCAGTTCGACGTCGTGGATGTTCACGATGACGGGAATGCCGGTGGCGCTGCCCTGAACGGACAGCAGCTCCATGATTTCCACCGAGGTCTTGGGGTCCAGCGACGACGTCGGTTCGTCCGCCAGCAGCAGCTGCGGGCGCTGCATCAGCGCGCGGGCGATGCCCACCCGCTGGCGCTGGCCGCCCGACAGCGCATCGGCGCGCTGGTCGGCAAAGCCGGCCAGGCCGACGGTATCCAGCAGCTTGTAGGCATGCTCGATGTCTTCGGGCTCGAAGCGGCGCATCCAGGCCTTCAGGGCGGAGGTGTAGCCCAACCGCCCCGTCAGCAGGTTTTCCATGACGGTCAGGCGTTCGACCAGGTTGTATTCCTGGAACACCATGCCGATGCGCCGGCGCGCGCGGCGCAGCGACGCGCCGCGCACGCGAGCCAGATCCACGGAACCGTCCTTGGACTGCAGCACGATCTCGCCCTGGGTGGGTTCGATCAGGCGGTTGATGCAACGCAGAAGCGTGCTCTTGCCGGTGCCGGAAGGGCCGATGATGGCGGTCAGGCCTTGACCGGCGATTTCAAGGTTGATGCCATTGAGAACCGGCCGGCCGGCCCGGTATTCCTTGACCAGGCCGGAAATGCGTAGCGACGTCGTCATGCTGGATTACTTCTTGCTCTTGGCGGATTCGCGGTCGTAGGCGGCGCGGTTGAAGCTTTCGCCACCCGATTCAGCCACCTGGCGGACGATGGCCCAGTCCTTCTGATAGGTCACCGGATAGAAGCGGTCGGCGCCGTCGAAGGCCTTCGACATTTCCGCGGGGAAGCGGTAGTCGTAGAAGCACTTGAGCATCTGGTCGCGGAACTTCGGCTCCAGGTCATGCGCGTAGGCGAACGACGAGGTGGGGAATTTCTCGCTCTTGTAGATCACGCGGAAGTCGGCTTCCTTGACCTGGCCGCGTTCGACCATGCGCTTGAACACGTCGGAGGCCACGGCGGCGGCGTCGTAGTCCCCGGAGTTCACGCCCATGACGGACTGGTCGTGCTTGCCCGAGAAGACCACCTTGTAGTCCTTGTCCGGCGTCAGGCCTTCCTTGGGGAAGAGCGCCACGGGCGCCATGTGGCCCGAGTTCGAGGACGGCGCGGTGTGCGCCAGCTTCTTGCCCTTCAAGTCGGTCAGCTTCTGGTACGGGCTGTCCTTCTTGACGATGACGATCAGGTTGTAGCCCTGGAAGCCGTCGGCATAGCCCTTGACGGCGAACGGCACGGCGCCGGCGATGTTCACGGCGAACGCGGTCGGGCCGGTCGAAAAGCCGCCCACGTGCAGGCGGCCCGAGCGCATGGCTTCGATTTCCGCGGCGTTGCTTTGCACCTGGTAGAACACGACGCGCTTGCCCGTGCATTCGGACAGGTGCTTGGTGAACGGCTTGAAAATGTCTTCGTAGACCGCCGGGTCTTCGACCGGGGTGTAGGTGAACACCAGGGTCGACGGCGTCTTCTGCTTGGAGGCGTCGGTGGGGGTATCGGCCACCAGATCGTTATTGGCGTCGCAATACATCTGGTCCAGGTCGCCCCGGTTGGAGCAGGTGTCGGCGGCGTGGGCGGCGGTGCCGCCAACGGCGAACGCGGCCAGGGAGGCCGCTTGCAATAGACGCATTGCGTGCATGGTTTGTCTCCTCTTGTGGGATGAATTTGAATATTTGCTGAATTCAACCACACAAGCGGGGACGGGCACACTTGGGAAAGTCCCTGCCTTTCTTTTCGTGTTTTGTTCGAATTGTTCGCTTTATGTTCGTTTGTTTGCGATCAATCGAACAAGTCCGACACCGGGTCCGATCCGGACCCGGGGCCAGACCCAAGCCAACTCCGGTCAGGCCCGGTAGCCGAGCTTGCGCGAGATCTCCTGCGCGCAGGCCAGCAGCGGCCGGGCAATGGCGCCGTCCCAGCTCACGTCGAACAGGCCCGTGGGCCCCAGGCTGGTCAGCCCCAGGACGATGTTGCCGGTGTTGTCGAACACGGGCACCGACAAGGCGTCCACGCCCGGCAGCGGGTTGCCCAGCGCGCGGGCCATGCCGTGCACGCGGATGTCGGCCAACTGGGCTTCGATGTTGGCGCGCGAGGCCTTGCGTGGGGGCGGCACGCTGGCGATGACGGCCGTGTCGCCTTCTTCGCGGGCGATGTAGTGCTCGCTGACCTTGGGCGGCAGCCAGGCCGCGAATACCAGGCCGGTGGCGGTGTGCAGCATGGACATCACGGTGCCCTTGCGCATGTTCACGTGCACCGGGTAGCTGGCTTCGGTCATGTGGATCATGGTGGGCCCGTGCGAGCCCAGCACCGCGATGCCCAGCGTATGGCCGATCTCGGATTGCAGCTTGGCGATCTCGGGCATGGCGATGCGCACCGGGTCCAGCCGTTGCAGGCTGACCAGGCCCATCTGCAAGGCGAAGGGGCCCAGCTCGTACTGGCCGGTGATGGCGTCTTGCTGCACCAGGCCCACGCGGATGAAGCTGACCAGGTAGGGATGCGCCTTGGCGGACGTCATGCCGGCGCCCGCAGCCAGGTCGCGCAGGGTCAGGGGCTTGGCGGCGTCGACCAGGGCGGCCAGCAGCGGCACGCCCACTTCGATGGACTGGATGCTGCGGCGGCCGTCGTTGGCGGCGGGGGCGGGAGTCTTGGTGGTGGCCACGGTGCGGACCTCAGGCCGGTTGCGCGTGCGGCTGCGGGGCCTGGCGGGCCGCCAGCAGCCGGTTCGCCATTTCGACGAAACCCGCGCCGCCGTGGAAGGCGGCGACAAAGGCGGGGCGATGCGTCAGGCGATGCAGCTGGGCCTGGATGTTGGCCACGCCGACTGAAATCGGGAAGTACGCGAACATGGGTTCGTCGTTGGGCGAATCGCCGATGAACAGCGTGCTGTCCAAGGCGCTGGCCACATCCGCGCCGAATTCGCGCTGGAACATGGTGCGGGTCATGGTCAGCTTGTCGTAGTCGCCGAACCAGCCGTTGACGTGGATCGAACTGACCTTGGCCTGGGCGCCGGCGTCGTGGAAAATTTGGACGATCTTGCTGATGGCCGAGTCGGGCAGGGCGGGTACGTCTTCGCAGAAGTCGATGGCCAGGTCGGCCACGCGGTAGTCCTGGTCGCTGGCGACGGCCGAGCCCGGCACTTCGGCCAGCACGCGGTCGCGGATCGCGTCGAGCTGCTTGCGGCTGTCCTGGCGCGAGGCGGCGTCCGTCCAGTAATGGGTCGTCATGCGGCGGGCCTGGCGGTCGTAGGCGTAGTAGAAGGCGCCGTTCTCCCCCACCACGGCGCGTACGGGCCACATGCGGGCGATATGGTCGCACCAGCCAGCTGGGCGGCCGGTGATCGGCACCACCTGGATGCCCGCCTGTTCCAGGCGCTCCAGCGCGGCGTAGGCGTCGGCCGGCAGGCGGCCTTCGGTGGTCAGCGTGTCGTCGATGTCGGTCAGGACGACGCGAACCGCCGCGGCGACGGTCAAAGGCATGGCCGCAAGGGCTTGCATGGGGTTTTTCCTCGTTGGGGATGTGATTTTTATGGGGGGATCTCCGGCCGAAAGTTTAACCGGATGCCCCGGCTGGACGCCGTTCTGGCGGCCCGATAGGGGATCCGGCGCCAGGGGCGGTAAAATCCGGGCTTTCCCGCCTGGTTTGCGTGCCCGCCATGTCCGTCCAGTTGTCCTCTTTGCCCGGCTCCGAGCCGGAATCCTTCGGTATCGCTTCGGTTGCCGAGATCATCGCCGAGCTGCGCGCCGGCCGTATCGTCATTCTTGTTGACGAAGAAGACCGTGAAAATGAAGGCGACCTGGTCATGGCCGCCGAATTCGTCACGCCTGAAGCCATCAACTTCATGGTGACCCACGGCCGCGGCCTGGTGTGCCTGACGCTGACCGAAGAGCGCTGCCGCCAACTCGAGCTGCCCATGATGGCGGCCCGTAACGGCACGCGATACGGCACCAATTTCACACAGTCGATCGAAGCCGCCGTGGGCGTCGAAACCGGTATTTCGGCCGCCGACCGCGCCCGCACCATCCAGGTGGCGGTGGCGCGCGACGCCAAGCCGGCCGACCTGGTCCAGCCGGGTCACATCTTCCCCGTGCGTGCAGTGCCCGGCGGCGTGCTGGTGCGCGCCGGCCACACCGAAGCCGGCTGCGACCTGACCGCCATGGCCGGCCTGACGCCCGCCGCGGTGATCTGCGAAATCCTGAAGCCGGACGGCACCATGGCCCGCCTGCCGGACCTGGTGGAATTCGGCCGCCAGCACAACCTGAAGATCGGCACGATTGCCGACCTGATCCAATACCGCAGCGAACACGAATCCATCGTCAAGCGCGTGGGCAAGCGCCCCATGCAGACGGCCTGGGGCACCTTCGAGGCCGTGGCCTATGAAGACGCGGCTACCGGCTCCGCCCATTTGGCGCTGGTGCATGGTAACGTGAGCCCCGACGTCGAAACGCTGGTGCGCGTGCACGAGCCGGCCTCGGTGCTGGACGTGCTGGATACCGGCGCCAGCCCGCACAGCTGGGGCGTGGCGCAAGCCCTGCAGGCCATTGCAGCCGCTCCGGCCGGGGTGCTGGTGTTGATGAACTGCCAATCGTCCACCGAGCACCTGTTCGGCCAGATCGCCGGCTGGAATGACCCGAAGGCTCAGGCCGACGCGGCCGCCAGCACGGACCGTTTCGGTCTGCGCACTTACGGCATCGGCGCCCAGATCCTGCGCGACCTGAATGTGGGCCAGATGAAGCTGCTGGCCCGGCCGCGCAAGATGCCTAGCATGGCGGGCTTTTCGCTCACCATTACGGGTTACGATTGCGACCCGCAGAATACTCCCGCAACACACTGAAGGCCGACACATGAACCCTTACATCCTTACCCCCGACCTGAACGGCGAAGGGCTGCACATCGGCATCGTACGCGCCCGTTTCAATGAAGAAATCGGCCAGGCCGAACTCGAAGCGTGCCTGAAGGAACTGGCCGAACTGGGCGTGGACGAGCGCGACGTGATGGTCGCCACCGTTCCCGGCGCCCTGGAACTGGGCGTGGCCCTGTCCCACATGGCCGAAACGTTTGAATTCGACGCCTTGATCGCGCTGGGCGCCGTCATCCGTGGCGAGACCTATCACTTTGAAGTGGTCAGCAATGAAATGGCCATGGCAATCACCCGTATCTCCCTGGAAACCGGCATCCCCGTCGCAAACGGCGTGTTGACCGTCGACACCGACGAGCAGGCGCAAGCCCGCGCCGCCGGCAAGGGCCGCGATTGCGCTCAGGTGGCCGTTGAAATGGCCAACCTGGTGGCGGCGCTGGAACCCGAGGAAGAAGACGAAGACGACGAAGACGAGGACGAAGATTTTGACGACGAAGAAGACGACGACCAGCGCTGATAGCGCGGCGCAAGCCCGCGCCAATGCGCGCAGCGCCCGCCGCCGTGCACGCGAATTCGCGCTGCAGGGCGTGTACGCGTGGCTGCTGCGCGGTGGCGAAGGCACGCAAGACGCCGGCGAGATCGATGCCCACCTGCGCGACACCGAGGATTTTTCCGAGGCCGACGCGCAGTGGTTCAAGACCTTGCTGCACGGCGTCCTGCGCGAAGCGCCCGCGTTGCGCGAGCGGTTCACGCCTTACGTCGACCGCCCGCTGGCCGAGCTGTCGCCCGTTGAGCATGGCATCCTGCTGATCGGCAGCTTCGAACTGATTCATCATGTCGAAGTGCCGTACAAGGTCGCCATCAACGAAGCCGTTGAGCTTGCCAAATCGTTTGGCGGCACCGACGGCTTCAAGTTCGTCAACGGCGTGCTCGACAAGCTGGCTGCCGACGTGCGTGCGAACGAGGTCCAGGCCGCCGCCCAACAGCGGCGCTGACCCGCGCTTGCCGGACTCCGAAGGGGTCAGGCGCATGCCGCCCTGCGCGTACCCTAGCCGGTGCGCCAGGCGTGGCCTGCGTCTGACCCCTTCGGCTTGTTTCACCGCCGGTTTCCCGACCGGCTTCTCGGAGTTGCCGTGGCGTCCGAATTCGATCTGATCGCGCGCTATTTCACCCGGACCGCACCGACGGGCCTGCTGGGCGTGGGCGACGATTGCGCCCTGTTTCCTGTACCGCCTGGCGAACAGGTCGCCACCAGCACCGACCTGCTGCTGGAAGGCCGCCATTTCTTTCCCGACGTGGATCCTCGCGCCCTGGGCCACAAGGCCCTGGCCGTGAACCTGTCTGACCTGGCCGCCATGGGCGCCCGGCCGATTGGCTGCGTGCTGGGGCTGGCCTTGCCGCGCCTGGACGAGCCCTGGCTGGCCGCCTTCGCGGACGGGTTTCACGCCTTGGCCGATGCCCATGGCTGCCCGCTGATCGGCGGCGACACCACGCGCAGCGCGCATGACCTGGCGATCAGCGTCACCGTGTTCGGCGCTGTGCCCGCCGGCCAGGCGCTGCGGCGCGACGGCGCGCAGGCGGGCGACGATATCTGGGTATCGGGCGAACTGGGCGCGGCCGACGTGGCCTATCGCCTGCTGGACGGCCAGTATCCGGTCGATGCGTCCTTGCTGGCCGCGACCCGTGACGCACTGGAATGGCCCCAACCGCAGGTTGCGCTGGGGCTGGCGCTGCGCGGCATCGCGCACGCCGCCATCGATCTGTCCGACGGGCTGCTGCAAGACCTGGGCCACATCCTGGCCGCCAGCCGGGTGGGCGCTTGCCTGGAGTACGCCCGGATGCCGGCGGCCACGGCCCTGGCGGGCATGGACGAGGCACTGTTGCGCCGCGCAGTGCTGGGCGGCGGCGACGTCTATCAGCTGTGCTTTACCGCGCCCGCCGCCCGCCGCGATGCTGTGGCGCAAGCCGCCCGCGCAGCCAATGCCCGCGTGACCCGGGTGGGCCACACGCTGGCGCAGGCGGGCCTGACCGTGCTGGACGGGCAGGGCCAGCCGATGACCGCGCTGCCGGCCGGTTTCGATCACTTTCCCGCAGCCTGATCCGCAGCGGTTCCCCTACCGACATTCCCCCTCTATCAACGGCCCAGGAACGCCATGTCCCTTACCGAAAAGCCATCCCCGTCCATGCGTGAACGCTCGCGGGCCGTGTATCCGTCACTGTCCTGGGTGTGCCGCGATCCGGGCCGCCTGATCGCCTTTGGACTGGGCAGCGGCCTCGTCCGGCCGGCCTCGGGCACCTGGGGCACCTTGCTGGCCTGGGGCATCTGGGTGGCGGCCGCGCCCGCCGCGTCGGATCTGGCGATCGGCGTGTTCCTGGCGCTGGCCTTTCTTTATGGTTGCTGGGCCTGCCACCGCGTCGGCCGTGAACTTGGGCAGCCGGATCATGTCGGAATGGTCTGGGACGAGATGGTGGCGTTCTGGCTGGTGCTCTGGTTGACGCCCGCTGGCTGGCTGTCGCAGTTGCTGGCGTTCGGGCTGTTCCGCCTGTTCGACATCGTCAAGCCGCCGCCCATCAAGTTCTTCGACGCCCATATCAAGGGCGGCTTCGGCGTAATGTGGGACGATATCGTGGCGGCCGGCTATGCCTTGCTGGTGATGGCGCTGGTCGCGCGCACAGGAGTCTTGGGATGAACGAGCAACAAGAAGTGGGATCGCGGTCGAACCTGTCGGCCGCCCAGTTGACTGAAGCCACCACCGTCGGCCTGGCCGAACGGCTGGGCGATTCGATGCGGCGCCATGGCTGGATGCTGGGCACCGCGGAATCGTGCACGGGCGGCCTGCTGGCCGGCGCGATGACGTCGGTCGCCGGCTCCAGCGAATGGTTCGAGCGGGGATTCGTCACCTACAGCAACGAAGCCAAGGTGGAAGAGTTGGACGTCTCCCCCGACGCGCTGCATCACTTCGGCGCGGTGAGCGAACCCGTTGCGCTGGAGATGGCCAATGGCGTGTTGCTGATGGCGCCTGCCGCGCATGTGGCCGTGTCCACCACCGGCATCGCCGGGCCGGGCGGCGCCACGCCGGGCAAGCCGGTGGGCATGGTGTGCTTCGGTTTTGCGATGCGGGTGGGCGAGGGCATCACCAGCCGCGCCGTGACGCACGTGTTCCCGGGCGACCGCACGCAAGTGCGCCAGGCCGCGGTGGAATTCGCGTTGCGGGGATTGCTGGAGTTCGTGGGGGCGCCGGTCAATCGCCGCTAAGGTCGAAAAAAAACGGGTTGCCTGTTAGCAACCCGTTTTTTTTATTTAACGCACTGCGTTGATCGCGTCGCGCAGGCCCATGGCCGCGCGGCCGGCGGCCTCGCGCCAGTCGTCGCCGCCGCTGGCGTAGATGATGGCGCGCGAGGAGTTGATCATCATGCCGCTGCGGGCGGCGTTGGCGCCGGCGTTCACGGTGGCGGTGATGTCGCCGCCTTGGGCGCCGATGCCCGGCACCAGCAGGGGCAGGGCGTCGCCGATGCGCTGGCGCACGGCGGCCAGTTCGTTCGGGAACGTGGCGCCCACCACCAGGCCGCACTGGCCATTGGCGTTCCATTTGTCGGCCACCAGGCCTGCGACGTGCAGGTACAGCGGTTCGCCGTTATCCATCTTCAGGAACTGCAGGTCCGACCCACCGGGGTTGGACGTGCGGCACAGCACGATCACGCCGCGGTCGCGCCAGGCCAGGTAGGGCTCGACGGAATCCAGGCCCATGTAGGGGCTGACGGTGAGCGCGTGCGCCTGGTAGCGCTCGTAGGCTTCGCGGGCGTAGTTCTCGGCGGTGGAGCCGATGTCGCCACGCTTGGCGTCCAGCACGATGGGCAGGTCCGGGTGCTTGTCGCGGATGTGCTGGCACAGCGCTTCCAGCTGGTCTTCGGCGCGGTGCGCGGCGAAATACGCGATCTGCGGCTTGAAGCTGCAGGCGTAGGGCGCGGTGGCGTCGACGATGTCGCGGCAGAACTGGAAGATGGCGTCCGGCTTGTCCTGCAATTCGCGCGGAAAGCGTTGGGGATCGGGATCCAGCCCGACTTGCAGGAGCGAGTTGCTGGTGGTCCAGGCGTGTTCGAGTTTTTGCAGGAAATTCATGGGGGAGTTCAGTGCAGTTTGACCCGGGGGCGCGTGCGCCGCATAAGCAGGCGGGCCAGGGCCAGGGAGGCGGTGCGAGAGATGCCCAGCACCGCTTTGTGGTGCATCAGGTGCAGGCTCATGTACATCAAGCGCGCCAGTGTACCGCTTACGAACAGTCCCCGTCCGGCCAGCTTGCCCATCAGGCTGCCCACCCCGGCGTCCTGGCCCAGCGACACCAGCGAACCGTGATCCTGATAGACGTAGGGGCCGGTGGGCTCTGCCGTGTTGCGCAGGCGCGCCGTCAGCTTCTTGGCCAGGTAATCGGCCTGTTGGTGCGCGGCCTGGGCGCGGGCGGGCACCGTGCGGCCGTCGCGCCAGGGCACCGAGCAACAATCGCCCAGCGCCAGGATGTGCGGATCGGCGGTTTCCAGCCGTTCGTTCACTTCCAGCTGTCCCAGTTTGTTAAGCGGCAGGTCCAGGTCGGCAAGCAGGGCGGGGCCCTTGATGCCGGCGGCCCACATGCATAGCTGGGCGGGGAATTCGCGGCCGTCCGCGGTTTTCACGCTGTTGCCGGTCACTTCCGAGACGCGGCAGGACGTTTCCACGCCGATGCCCAGTTCCTTCAACCGGTTGGTCGCGGCTTCGGAGATCTTTTCGGGCAGCGCCGACAGGATGCGCGGCGCGCCTTCCACCAGCGTGATGGCCAGGTCGCGTTCGGCGCGGAAGTTCGGCAGGCCGTAGGCGCTGACGACGTGGCTGGCTTCGGTCAGTTCAACGGCCAGTTCGACGCCGGTGGCGCCGCCGCCCACAATGACCAGATCCAGCCGGGCCGACGGATTGCGCACCTTGGCCAGGTCAACCTGCGCCATCGCCTTCAGCATGGTCAGGCGGAACTGTTCGGCGTTTTCGGTGGTGTCCAGCGTGACGGCGTGTTCGGCCGCGCCGGGCGTATTGAAGAAATTGGAGGTGCTGCCCAGGGCCAGCACCAGCGTGTCGTAGCCGAGATCGCGGCGGGGCAGGACTTCCTGGCCTTGCGAATCGTTGACGGCGTCCACCACGATCTGGCGGCGCGCCCGGTCTACGCTGAGCAAGCGGCCCTGCGCGAACGAAAAGCCGTTCATGTGGGCCAGCATCAGGTAGGACAGGCCTTCCTGGTGGATGTCGAGGGTGCCCGCGGCTGCTTCATGCAGCGAGGGCTTCCAGATATGGAAGGGGCGGCTGTCGACCAGGGTGATGTGTTGGCGGCCATGGATCCGGCCCAACTTGGCGGCCAATTCCAGGCCGCCGGCACCGCCGCCGACGATGACGATGCGTTGAGAGGGGGCTGACGTCGATTTAGGCATCATGGCTCCCAGTATAAAGACAGGTGCGTCCCCCGTGGGATGCGGCCCGTGTCAATGCATGACGAAACGGCTGATGGCCACCCCGATCCAGACCGCCCCGGCGAAGATCAGCAGCAGCATCACGGCTGCGCTGCCCAGATCCTTGGCGCGCCCCAGCAGCGGGTGGCGTTCGACGGACAGCGCATCGGCCAGCGCCTCGATGGCGGAATTCAGCAATTCCGCCGCCAGCACCATGATCACCGTGCCCACCAGGAAAAAGACCTCGACGGTGGTGCGGCCCAGGAAGAACGCGGCGGGGATCATCAGCACGGCCAGCGCCAGTTCCTGGCGGAACGCAGCTTCGTATTTGACGGCCGCTTTCAAGCCCTGCCAGGAGTAGCGCAGCGCATTCAGGATGCGGCGCAGGCCGCCGGTGCTTTTAAAGGGCGAGTGTTGCGGGTCGTAGGTCATGGATGCGGAAGAAGGCCGGGTGTGGCGGCTTTTTAACAGATAAGGGTTGCCCGCGTGATGCGACGTGCGGCTATGGGCAAACCCTAATTGTGACCGATCGAAGGCAGGCGCAGGATTCTGGTCAATTGGTAAGGCCACTTTACCTTTTTGTCGTTGCCACCCACCGACTCCCATGCCGATCCAGACTATCGAGCCACGCCGCTTGTATCGCCAGATCGCCGATCAGCTCAGGTTGCTGATCGAGGCGGGCGAATTCCCGGTCGGCGCCCGGCTGCCGCCCGAGCGCGACCTGGCGCTGAAGCTGGGCGTGTCGCGGCCGTCGGTGCGGGAAGCGCTGATCGCGCTGGAGGTCGAAGGGTGGGTGGAAGTGCGCATGGGATCGGGCGTCTACGTCCAAAGCCTGGCCGGCGCGCCGCGCGCCAGCCTGACCGCCGAAAGCCCGCTGGAAACCATCCGCGCACGCTGGACCATCGAAGGCGAACTTGCCGCCCAGGCGGCCCGCAACCCCGTCCCCGCGCTGGTTGACGGCCTGCTGGAAGCAGTGGGCGCGATGGAGGACGAGGCCCAGGCGGGCAGCGTGCCCATCCGCGGCGACCGCCTGTTCCATCTGCGCGTGGCGGAAATGGCGGGCAACACCGTCCTGGTCCGCGTCGTGGGCGAACTGTTCGACGAACGCCATAACCCCCTGTCCGTGAAGCTGGGCGACTACTTCGAGAACCCCGACAGCTGGGCCGTCGCCATCACCGAGCACCGCCGCGTCATCGCCGCCATCACGGCCGGCGACGAGACCGCCGCGCGGGCCGCCATGCATCACCATCTTTCTTGCTCGTTCGACCGTTTGACGGCCAGTTGGCCGGCGGGCGCGGACGCGTTGCGTGCCGATAGCAAAGAACCGGCGGCGTCTTGACGCCATCGGGGAACCGTAGTCGCTGTACGAAGGTGCAACCTGTATGTGAAATCCCCATGTGAAACATAAAGCGGGCCGGCGCGTGACGACAGTCGCCGGACTCGCTACCTCAGAGAGAGGAGACATCATGAATCGAGGCAACGCTATCAAAGTGCTGTTTGCCGCCGCGCTGCTTGCCGCAACTGGCAGCGCGATGGCGCAAACCAAGCTGAAATGGGCGCATGTGTACGAGACCTCCGAACCCTTCCATACCTCGTCGGTGTGGGCGGCCCAGGAGATCGAGAAACGCACCAACGGCCGCTATCACATCGATGTCTATCCCGCCTCTCAGCTGGGCAAGGAAAACGACATCAACCAGGGGCTGACCTTGGGCACGGTGGACATGATCATTTCCGGGTCCAGCTTTGCCGCCAAGAGCTTTCCCCGCATCGGCGTCACGTACTACCCCTACATCTTCCGCAATCCCGAACACCTGATCGCCTACACCAAGAGCGATATCTACAAAGAGCTGACCCGCGGCTACGACGAGAAAAGCGGCAATCACATCGTCGCCACCACCTACTACGGCACGCGCCAGACCACCTCCAACCGCGCCTTCACCAAGTGCTCTGAAATGAAGGGCATGAAGATCCGCGTGCCGGACGTGGCGGCGTACCTGGCGATGCCGCGCGCCTGTGGCGCCAACACCGCGCCCATCGCCTTCGCCGAGGTTTATCTGGCCTTGCAGAACGGCACGGTGGAAGCGCAGGAAAATCCGCTGACCACCATCGAGGCGAAGAAGTTCTACGAAGTGCAGAAGAACATCGTCCTGACGGGCCACATCGTCGACCACTTGAATACCGTGATCTCGGGCAAGCTGTGGAAGAGCCTGTCCGACGAAGACAAGAAGATCTTCTCCGAAGTCGCCCAGCAGGCGTCGGAAAAGGCTTCGTCCGAAGTCGCCGAGAGCGAGAAGAAGATGGTCGAGGTATTCAAGAAGCGCGGGCTGAACGTGGCAGAGGTCAATGTCGAAGACTTCCGCAAGACTGTGCTGGAGAAGGTGCCGTTCGAGCAGTACGGCTATCAGAAGTCGGATTGGGAAAAGATCCAGGCGGTGAAGTAAGCCGCGCGGGCGGGCCCCAGCGGCCCGCCGCCCAACACCCGATTCCGACCAGGGGAACTCCATGCATTTGAACGCGAAGGCGGCGCCGATGGCGGCCGCCAGCCACGGCCCGAGCGCTGCGCCCGGCCACTCTGCCTCTGCGGCAGGCCCGCACCAGACGTCCGTGGACGAGATCGTCCAGAGCTTCGAAGAGGCCGACCATCACGAGGTCAGCCTGGCGGGTTACCAACCCGAAGACTGGATCTGCCTGGCCATGTTCTGGACGATGGCGATGCTGGTCTTCCTGCAGTTCTTCTCCCGCTATGTGCTGAACGATTCCTACGCCTGGACCGAGGAGCTGGCGGTGTACTGCCTGATCGGCGTGGTGTTCCTGGGCTCTGCGATGTGCGTGCGGGCCTGTCGCCATATCCAGGTGGATTTCCTGTACCGCTACCTGCCCAAGCGGGTGGGCCGCGTGCTGGCGACGGTGATCGACATCCTGCGCACGGCCTTTTTTGGCTATGCCGTGTGGCTGACCTACCGCTACATCGTGCTGGTGGGCGACGAACCCATGACCACGCTGTTCTGGAACAAGTCCTATGTCTACTGGGTCGCGCTGGCAGGCTTCGCCATGATGTTCCTGCGATCGCTGCAAGTGTCCGTGCAGAACTGGCGGCAAGGCTATTCGATCCTGGAAAACCCCGCGGCCTACGAGTCGCAGGACTGAGATCGCCGGATCGCTGCGCAGCACCGAAACCCTTACGAATCCGCAGTGCCTTTCCAGGAGCAAGACATGGGCACACTGATTGGAACCTTTCTACTGTTGATGATCCTGGGCCTGCCGGTGGCGGTGTCCATGGCGGGCGCGTCGTTGTTGTTCGTTTTGATCTCCGGCAGCGTGCCGGACGTGGTGGTCGCGCAGCGCATGATCGCGGGTGTCGAGTCGTTCCCGCTGCTGGCCGTGCCGTTTTTCATCCTGGCCGGCAACCTGATGAACATCGCCGGCATCACCGGGCGCATCTACAACTTCGCCGTGGCGCTGGTGGGCTGGATGCGCGGCGGTCTGGGGCAGGTGAACATCATCGGCTCCGTGGTGTTCGCCGGCATGTCGGGCACGGCCATCGCGGACGCCGCCGGCCTGGGCACCATCGAGATCAAGGCCATGAAAGACCATGGCTACGAGACTGAATTCGCCGTGGGCGTCACGGCCGCGTCGGCGACCTTGGGCCCCATCATTCCGCCGTCGTTGCCGTTCGTGATCTACGGCATGATGGCCAACGTGTCGATCGGTTCGCTGTTCCTGGCGGGCCTGCTGCCGGGCGCAGTGCTGACGATCCTGATGATGCTGACCGTGGCCTATTACGCCCGCCGTAACAACTGGGGCGGCGACGTGGCGTTCAATTGGAAGCGGCTGGGCGGCGCAGGCCTGGAAGTGCTGATCGTGCTGTCCTTTCCCTTGTCCATCTGGCTGATGACGCTGGCCGGCGTGTCGCCCAACGTGGCGACCGGCATCGCGTTCGTCGCGTTGCTGGCGCTGGATTGGCGTTTCAATTTCTCGGCCGTGATGGCGTTGATGGCGCCGGTGATCCTGATCGGGGGCATGACGCTGGGCTGGTTCACGCCCACCGAAGCCGCCGTGGCCGCGGTCATCTGGGCGCTGTTCCTGGGCCTGGTGCGTTACCGCTCGATGACGTTCAAGACCTTGGCCAAAGCCACGTTCGACACCATCGAGACCACGGCCTCGGTGCTGTTCATCGTGACGGCGGCGTCCGTCTTCGCCTGGTTGCTGACCACCACGCAGGCGGCGCAGACGCTGACCGACGCCATCCTGAGCGTGACGCAGAACAAGTGGGTGTTCCTGCTGATGGCCAACGTGCTGATCCTGATCGTCGGCTGCTTCATCGACACCATCGCCGCCATCACGATCCTGGTGCCCATCCTGCTGCCCATCGTGCTGAAGCTGGGCATCGACCCGATCCACTTCGGCCTGATCATGACCCTGAACCTGATGATTGGCCTGCTGCATCCACCCATGGGCATGGTGCTGTTCGTGCTGGCCCGCGTGGCGCGCCTGTCGGTCGAGCGCACCACGATGGCCATTCTTCCCTGGCTGGTGCCGCTGTTCGTGGCACTGATCGCCATCACCTACATCCCCCAGATCACGCTGTGGCTGCCCACCGCAATGGGCATGGCCGGCAAATAACAGGAGCACATCCATGTCGGAAAGACTGCAAGGTAAGACCGCCATCGTGACCGCCGCGGGCCAGGGCATCGGCCGGGCGGTGGCCGAGGCCTACGCGCGCGAAGGCGCCGACGTGCTGGCCGTGGACATCAATGCGGGGGCGCTGCAAACGCTCTCCGGTTGCCGCACCCAGGTGCTGGACGTGACGGACGGGCGCGCCATCCAGGCGCTGGCCGACAGCGCGGGTGCCATCGACGTGCTGTTCAACGGCGCGGGCTTCGTGCACGCCGGCACCATCCTGGATTGCGACGAAGACGCCTGGGACTTTTCCTTCAACCTGAACGTGCGGTCCATGTACCGGCTGATCCGCGCCTGCCTGCCCGGCATGCTGGCGCAAGGGTCGGGCTCCATCGTCAACATGGCGTCGGTGGCCGGCAGCATCAAAGGGGCGCCGAACCGCTGCGCCTACGGGGCGACCAAGGCTGCGGTCATCGGGCTGACCAAGGCCGTCGCGGCCGACTTCGTGGCCCGGGGCATTCGCTGCAACGCCATCTGCCCGGGCACGGTGGAGTCGCCGTCGTTGCGCCAGCGCATCGAGGCGCAGGCGCAGGCCAGCGGCCAATCTATTGCCGCGGTGGAAGCCGCCTTCACGGCGCGCCAGCCCATGGGTCGCATCGGGCGCACCACTGAAATCGCCGCGCTGGCGGTGTATCTTGCCAGCGACGAATCCGCCTTCACGACCGGCACCGCCCAAGTGATCGACGGCGGCTGGTCCAATTGAACGCTTAACCCTTTCCGCAACAAGGAATCTGCTATGAAACTGATGCGCTATGGCGCCAAGGGCGCCGAGAAGCCCGGCCTGATCGATGCCCAGGGCAAGGTGCGCGACCTGTCCGGCGTGCTGCCCGACATCACCGCGCAGACGCTTGGGCGCGCCAAGCTTGCCGAACTGCGTGCGCTGGACCCGTCCGCGCTGCCGCTGGTGGAGACCCCCGGCCGCGTGGCGCCGCCCTGGAGCGGGATGGGCAAGTTCATCTGCATCGGCCTGAACTATGCCGACCATGCCGCCGAATCCGGCCTGGCCGTGCCGGCCGAACCGGTCATCTTCATGAAGCCCACGTCCGCCGTCGTGGGCCCCAACGACCCGGTCGTGCTACCGCAGGATTCGGTCAAGACCGACTGGGAAGTCGAACTCGGCGTGGTGATCGGCGAGACGGCGCGCTATGTCAGCGAAGCCGACGCCATGAAGTACGTGGCGGGCTACTGCGTGGTGAACGACGTTTCCGAGCGCGAATACCAGATCGAACGCGGCGGCACCTGGGACAAAGGCAAGGGCTGCGACACGTTTGGCCCGGTCGGCCCGTGGCTGGCAACCGTCGACGAAGTCCCCAATCCGCAAGACCTGGAGATGTGGCTGGAAGTGAACGGCAAGCGTTACCAGAACGGCAGCACGCGCACGATGGTGTACGGCGTGGCGCAGTTGGTGGCCTATGTCAGCCGCTTCATGACGCTGTATCCGGGCGACCTGATCAGCACCGGCACGCCGCCGGGCGTGGGCATGGGCCAGAAGCCCGCGCCCGTCTACCTGAAGGCGGGCGACGAGATGAAGCTGGGCATTGCCGGGCTGGGCGAACAGCGCCAGCGGGTCCATGCCTGGGATCCGGCGCTGATCGACGGGTAGGCACCCGCTGAATCCGCACCCCTTACTTTCCGGAGTCCTCATGTCCCAGAACGACACGGCAGTGATACGCATCCACCCGGCCGACAACGTCGTGATCGCCCGGCGTCAGTTGGTCAGCGGCACGCGGCTGGAAAGCGAAGGGGTGACGGTGCAGGGCCTGGTGCCGCCCGGCCACAAGGTGGCCGTGCGCGCCATCGCGGCGGGCCAACCCGTGCGCCGCTACAACCAGATCATCGGGGTGGCGCGGCAAGACATTGCGCCCGGCCAGCACGTGCACACGCAGAACCTGGAGTTCTCGGACTTCGAGCGCGACTATGCCGTGGGGCAGGGCGCGCACGCGACAGACTACGTGGCGCAACCGGCCACGTTCGACGGCATCGTGCGCGCCGACGGGCGCATTGCCACGCGCAACTACATCGGCATCCTGACCAGCGTGAACTGTTCGGCCACGGTGGCACGCGCCATCGCCGACCATTTCCGGCGCGACATCCACCCCGATGCGCTGGCGTCCTGTCCGAACGTGGATGGCGTGGTGGCGCTGACCCACGGTGCGGGCTGTGCCACGGGCAGCGAAGGCGAACCCTTGCGGGTGCTTCGGCGCACGTTGGGCGGCTATGCGCGCCATGCGAATTTCGGCGGGCTGATGGTGGTGGGGCTGGGTTGCGAAACCAACCAGATCGGCGGGCTGATGGAACAAGAGGGCTTGCGCGAAAGCGGCCTGCTGCACACCTTCAACATCCAGGACACCGGCGGCACGCGCAAGACAGTGGCGCGCGGCATCGAGCTGGTGGAGCGGATGCTGGAACAAGCCAATCAGGTGCGCCGCCAGCCCGTGCCGGCCAGCCATTTGACGGTGGGCCTGCAATGCGGCGGGTCCGACGGCTATTCGGGCATCAGCGCCAACCCGGCGCTGGGCGCGGCGGTGGACCTGCTGGTGCGGCACGGCGGCACCGCCATCCTGTCCGAAACGCCCGAGATCTATGGCGGCGAGCATCTGCTGACGCGCCGCGCCGAAACACCGGCCGTGGCCGAAAAGCTGCTGGCCAGGGTGCGCTGGTGGGAAGACTACTGCGCCCGCAACGACGCTGAAATGGATAACAATCCGTCGGCCGGCAACAAGGCAGGCGGGCTGACCACCATTCTGGAAAAATCACTGGGCGCGATCGCCAAGAGCGGCACCACCAACCTGACCGACGTGTTCGAGTACGCCGAACCCGTGCGCACGCGCGGGCTGGTGTTCATGGACACGCCGGGCTACGACCCCGTGTCGGCTACCGGGCAGGTAGCAGGCGGCGCCAACCTGATCTGCTTCACCACGGGGCGCGGTTCCGCCTATGGCTGCGCGCCGGCGCCGTCGCTCAAGCTGTCGACCAACACCGCGCTGTGGCAGCGCCAGAGCGACGACATCGACATCAATTGCGGCGAGGTCGTGGATGGTGCGCAGAGCGTGGCGCAGATGGGCGAGCGCATCTTCCAGCTGATGCTGCAAACCGCCTCGGGCCGGCGCACGCGCAGCGAAGAGCACGGCTACGGCCAGAACGAATTCGTGCCCTGGGCGCTGGGCGCGGTGATGTAGCGGCGGCATGGTGGCCGCCGGCGTTGCAATAGGTCACGCTGCCGATATCGACGAAATCGGCGTCAGCGGATATCCTCATCCGCGCGCCGACTGGCCGGTCATCCGACAGGTGCATGGCGCCTTACGCCATTGGTCAACCATGCTTGAACGTTTGAATACGGAGTCGTTGCCGCGCCTGCCCGCAGACGTGGAAAAACCCATCTATGACCGCAGCCGGCTCACGCCCGGCATCGTGCATCTGGGGCTGGGAGCCTTTCACCGTGCGCATCAGGCGGTGATGACGGATCTGGCCATGCAAGCCAGCGGCGACCTCAGTTGGGGCATTTTGGGTGTCTCGTTACGCAGCGCCGCCACCCGCGATGCGCTGACGCCGCAAGACGGCCTGTACACCTTGGCCCTGCGCGACGGCGGGCCCGACGGCGAAACCCGCGAACAGCTGCGCGTGGTGGGCTCGGTGCTGCGCGTGATGGTCGCCGAGGAAGATCCCAACGCCGTCCTGGAACGGATCGCCTACCCGCAGACCCGCATCGTGAGCCTGACCGTGACCGAGAAGGGCTACAGCCACGAGCCCGCTACCGGCCACTTGCGCTGGGATGACCCCGACATCCTGCACGACCTCGAGAACTCGCACCGCCCGCGCAGCACGATCGGCATTCTGGTCTATGGGTTGGCGCTGCGCCGCGAACGCGGGCTGCCGCCCGTCACGCTCTTGTCTTGCGACAATCTGCGTGGCAATGGCGATACCTTGCGCAGCCTGGTGCTGGCCTTTGCCTTGCGGGTGGATGTGGGGCTGACACACTGGATCGACACGCATTGCACCTTCCCGAATTCCATGGTCGACCGCATCGTGCCGGGCACCGGCGACGATGACCGGCAGCGGATCACCCAGCGCCTGGGCGTGCAGGATGCCTGGCCGGTGGTGGGCGAGCCCTATATGAACTGGGTCATTGAAGACAAGTTCGCGGCGGGCCGGCCGGCTTGGGAAAGCCACGGCGGCGCGACCTTCGTGCGTAATGCCGCGCCCTACGAGCGGCTGAAGTTGCGCATGGTGAACGGCCCGCATTCCACCTTTGCCTATCTGGGCGCGTTGCTGGGGCACCAGACGATCTGCCAGTCGGTGCAAACGCCTGCCCTGTGCGGTTTCGTCGACGCCCTGATGCGGCTGGAGATCGCGCCGACGTTGAAGGGCATCCCCGACAGCGGACTGGAGGAATACCGCCGCCGATTCCTGGCGCGCATCGCCAATCCGGCGCTGCCGCACCCGACGTCGCAGGTGGCGATGGATGGATCGCAAAAGGTCCCGCAGCGCCTCTTGGACACGATCCGCGACCGCTTGCGGACGGGCGACGATATCCAGCGCCTGACGCTGGCGGTGGCGGCCTGGCTGCATTACCTGCGCGGCGAAGACGAGTCGGGCGGCCGCTACAAGATCCAGGATCCGATGGCGGCACGCCTGGCCAAGCTGGTGGCGCGCGCCGACGTGGCCGCCCGCGCGTCGGCGCCGTCGCAGGCGGCCCACCGCCGCGCAATGGTGCTGTCGGGATTCAAACCCGTGTTCGGCGACCTGGGAGGCGCATCCGAATTCGTCTCGCTGCTGGCCGCGCATTTGGAAACCCTGCGTCAGCATGGCGTGATGCACGCCGTGGAGGCCGCTACCTGAGGAGTGCTGCATGAATGCGGAATGCCGAGTGGATGCTGTTGAATGGGAACGCTGGGGGCAGGACTGCTTGCGCGCCCAGGGTTTTACGGACGAGGATGCGCGGTGCCTGGCGGAAAGCCTGGCTCAGACCAGCCTGTGGGGCATCGACTCCCATGGCATCGCGCGGCTGCCCCATTACCTGAACCGCGTGGCGCACGGCTCCATTCTGGCCCGCCCCGAGATCCGCATCGAACGCACCGGCCCCGGCACCGCGCAACTGCATGGCGGCCAAGGACAGGGCATCGTGGTGGCGCACCGCGCCAACGCCTTGGCGATGGAACTGGCCCGCGACGCGGGCATTGCCGCAGTCGGCGTCAGCAACTCATCGCATTGCGGGGCGATTGGGCTGTATAGCCGCAAGGCGGCTGCGCAAGGCCTGATCGGCATCGCCTTCACGCATTCCGATTCGATCGCCGCGCCTTTTGGGGGCCATCAGGCATTCTTCGGCACCAATCCCATTTCGCTGGCGTTCCCGCGCGCGAGCGCCGAACCGCTATGCCTGGACATGGCCACCACCGCCATTCCCTGGAACCGCGTCATGAACGCCAGGCGCGACGGCGTGACGCTGCCCCCCGGCGTGGCGGTGGATGCGCAAGGGCATGATTGCGTCGACGCGGATCACGTCCGTGCGTTGCGCCCCTTGGGCGGCGAGCGCTACGGCTACAAGGGCTATGGCCTTGCCATGATGGTCGAGCTGCTGTGCGGGCCCTTGAACGGCAATCCGTTCGGGCCGCATATCTCGCCCATGTACGACGCGCTGGATCGCCCGCGCGAGTTGGGCGCGTTCTTCATTGTGATCGATCCGTTGCGTTTCGCCGGCGGCGCGGCATTGGCCGGTGTCGTGGCGGCGATGGCGATGGAATTGTCCCAGGCACCCGGTGCGCCTCGCATGCCGGGCGACCCGGAGGCTGCCGCGCAGGCCGAACGGCGGCAGCACGGCCTCCCCGTTCCGCCCGCGCTGTGGGACCAGATGGCGGACTGGAGCGCACGCCTGGGCGTGGCGCTCCCCGCGCACCGAACCTAAGGGCGCAGACCCTAAACCCCCAGGTACTGCAGCAGCCGCGGTTCGTCGTCCAGGAATGCCTGCGACGAGCCTGCCCACGCTACGCGCCCCTTTTCCACGATGGCGTGATGGTCGGCCGTGGCCAGCAGCGGTTCCAGGTTCTTGTCGATGCACAGCACCGCCAGCCCCGTCTGCTTCAGCGTGTCCAGTGCGGACCAGATCTCTTCGCGCACCACGGGCGCCAGGCCTTCGGTGGCCTCGTCCAGGATCAGCAAGCGGGGATTGGTCAGCAACGCCCGGCCGATCGCCAGCATCTGCTGTTCGCCGCCCGACAGATGGCTGCCCAGGTGACGGGCGCGCTCCGACAGGCGGGGAAACAGCGCGTACACCCGGTCCAGCGTCCAGGGTTGCGGCGCGCCCTGGCGGTTGTGGGCGGTGGCGACCAGGTTCTCGCGGACCGACAGGTTGGGAAAGATGTGGCGTCCTTCCGGCACCAGCCCGATGCCGCATTGCGCCACCTTATACGCGGGCAGCCGGCTGATGTCCCGTCCGTCGAAGACGATGCTGCCTTGGGACGCGCGGTTCAGCCCCATCACCGTTTTCACGGTCGTGGACTTGCCCATGCCGTTGCGTCCCAGCAAGGTCACGAATTCACCGGGCCCAATATCCAGGTCGATGCCGAACAGCGCCTGGCTGGCGCCATAGTGTGCGGTGACGCCCCGCAGTGACAGCAGGGCGCTCATGCGGGCACCGCCGGATTGCGTTGGCCCGCCGCGCGGCGGCTGCTGCGTTCGCTGCCCAGGTAGCACTCGCGCACCTGCGGGTTGTTGCGAATGTCGTCGGCCGTGCCGCAAGCAAGCGCCCGGCCGTACACCAGGACCGTGATGCGGTCTGACAACGCGAAGACCGCTTGCATATCGTGTTCCACCAGCAGGATCGTGTATTGCCCGCGCAGTTGCAGCAGCAGGCGGGTCATGGCTTCGGACTCGTGCTGACTCATGCCTGCCATCGGTTCGTCCAGCAGCAGCAGGGTCGGCTGGCAGGCCAGCACCATCGCCAATTCCAGCTGGCGCAGTTCGCCGTGGGCAAGCTCGCCCGCCGGCGTGTAGGCGCGGGCGGACAGGCCGGCCAGCGCCAGGGCCTCTTGGGCGGGGTCCGTCAGCGCGGCGGTGGACAGCACCGGGCGCCAGAAGCGGAAGCTGTGACCGCGCCGCGCTTGAACCGCCATCACCACATTCTCCAAGGCCGTGAACGGCTTGAAGACCGACGTGATCTGGTACGAACGGGCCAGGCCGTGACGCACGCGCTTTTCCACCGGCATGCGGGTGATGTCGCGGCCGTCCAGCAGCACGCGGCCGCCGTCGGGCCGCAGTTCGCCGCTGAGCTGGCCGATCAACGTGGTCTTGCCCGCGCCGTTCGGCCCGATCACGGCGTGCAGTTCGCCGGCATGCACGTCCAGCGACAAGTCGTCGGTGACCGTCAGGCCGCCATAGCGCTTGAGCAGATTCTCCACACGCAGCGCGCTCATAGCGGTTCTCCCGAAGGCTGGCGCAGCGGCCGGGCCGCGCGGCGGCGCCAGGGCGTGTCGCGCAGATTGCCGTAGACGCCGCGTCGTGACACCAGCACCACGCCGACGATCAACAGCCCCATGATCAACATCCAATGGTCCGTCAGCAGCTTCAAGCCTTCTTCCAGCAACAGGAAGGCCAGCGCGCCCACGACGGGGCCGAACAGCGTGCCGATGCCGCCCAGCACCACCATCACGATCAATTCGCCCGACGTGGTCCAGGCCAGGTACGACGGCGACACATACATCGTCAGGTTAGCCAGCAACACGCCGGCCACGCCGCAGATCATCGCGGAAATCACATACGCAGCCAGGCGGTAGCGCAAGGTCGGAAAGCCCAGCGCGCGCATGCGCCGTTCATTCGCCTGGCAGCCGCGCAACGCCATGCCGAAGGGCGCGTGGACCATGCGGTGCATCAGCCCCAGCACGGCCAGCAGCACGCCGAAGGCCGCGTAGTACAGAGCCAGCGGCGTATCCAGCCGGAACGCGCCGAAGTCGCTGCCTGCGAACAGCGACATGCCGTCGTCGCCGCCGAAGCCGTCCAGGCCCGTCGCCAGGAAATAGAACATCTGCGCGAACGCCAGCGTGATCATGATGAAGGCGATGCCCGAGGTGCGCATCACCACATAACCGCTGACCAGCCCCACCACGGCGCACGCGCCGAGCGCGCCCGCCAGATGCAGCCAGCCGCTTTCGATGCCGTAGTGCGACATCACGCCAACGGAATACGCGCCCAGCCCCAGGTACAACGCGTGGCCGAAACTGACCATGCCGCCATATCCCAACAGCAGGTTCAGCGCCAGCGCGGCCACGCCGTAGACCAGCACGCGGCCGAACAGCGCCAGCAGGAAGGGTTCGCCTTGCCATTGCGCGTAGACGGGAACCAGCGCCAGCAACAGCAGCAATGTGCCGGCCACCAGGGTTCGAGGAGAAAGCCTGTGCATGGGATTCCCCCTTATCCGTGCTTGACGGGAAACAGGCCCTGCGGCCGCAAGGCCAGCACCAGCGCCATCACCACGTAGATCAGCATCGATGCGATGGCCGGGCCGGCCGCGTTAGCCGCGGCGGGTGGCAAGGCGGCGCGCAGCAGTGTCGGCAGCAGCGCGCGGCCCAGCGTGTCGATCAGGCCCACCATCAGCGCGGCCAGAAAGGCGCCGCGCACCGAGCCGATGCCGCCGATCACGATCACCACCAGCGTCAGGATCAGGATGGGCTCGCCCATGCCAGTCTGCGCCGACAGGATGGGGCCGGCCATCAGCCCCGCCAGCCCCGCCAGCACCGCGCCCAGCACGAACAGCAGCGTATTCAGCCGTGCGATGTTCACCCCCAGCGCGCCGACCATCATGCGGTCGGTGGAACCCGCACGGATCAGCATGCCCAGCCGCGTGCGGTGGATCAGCACGTAGCAGCCCGCCGCCACCAGCAATCCCACAACGATGATCAGGAACCGGTAGAGCGGATACGTCACGCCCAGGATATCGATCGTGCCCGACAGCCACGATGGCAGGCCCATGCTGATGGGCGCCGGCCCCCAGATGATGCGGGTCAGCTCGTTGAAGAACAGGATGAAGCCGAATGTGGCCAGCACCTGGTCCAGATGTTCGCGCGGATACAGGCGTGCCAGCGCAATGCGGTCCAGCAGCAGACCCAGCGCCGCCATGCCGGCGATGACCGCGGCGGCGGCCAGCAGGAACGAGCCGGTGTGACGGAACACGGTGGCCGCGATGAAGGCGCCCATCATGTAGAGCGAGCCGTGCGCCAGATTGATGAAATTCATGATGCCGAACACCAGCGTCAGGCCGGCCGCCAGCAGGAACAGCAGAATGCCAAGCTGCAGGCCGTTCAAGGCCTGCACCAGCAGCAGCGTCGTGGACATATCAGTTCACCTCTTGCCGGCGGCCGTGACAGATGTCTTGGCCGCCCGCTTTACTTCATGACGCACTGGGCGGCGTACTGGTCGGCGACTTTGGACAGGTCCGGAAAGATCGGGCCCTTGTTCACGAAGGCGACCTTGCCGTCTGCGCCAGCCTCCACGTCGGCGCGGAAGAATCCGGCCACCGGGAAGTGGTTGGGCTGATAGCGGAATTCGCCGCGCACCGATGGGAAATCGGCGGCTTCCAGGGCCTTGCGCAAGGCGTCCTTGTCGTCGGTCTTGCCGCCCGTCTTCTTCAAGGCCGAGCCGATCAGCTGGGCGGCGTCGAAGGATTGCGCCGCATAGCTGGAGGGCTCGCGGCCATACTTCTGGCGGAACGCCGCCGCAAAGGCCTTGTTGGCGGCGTTGTCCAGGTCGGGCGAATACGGCACGTTGGTCACGGCGCCCAGCGCGTCTTTTTGCAGCGCGGGCAGGGTGGCGCCGTCGATGGTGTCCACCGACAGCAGCGGAATCTTGCCGAAGAGGCCGGCCTGGCGATATTGCTTGATGAAGTTCACGCCCATGCCGCCGGGAAAGAATACGTAGGCGGCGTCCGGCTTGGCGTCGGCCAGCGCGGCCAGTTCCACGGAATAGTCCGGCTGGTTGACCTGGGTGAAGACTTCGTTGGCCACTTCGCCCTTGTAGAAGCGCTTGAAGCCGGCCATGGCGTCCTTGCCGGCCTGATAGTTGGGCGCAAGCAGGTAGACCTTCTTGAACCCCATCTGGTTGGCCATTTCGCCACTGCCTTCATGGCGCTGCGTGTTGTTCCAGGACGTGGAGAAGAAATAGGGCGAACAGTCCTTGCCCGCCAAATTGGTGGGGCCGGCGTTGGAGCCCACCAGGAACACGCCGGCGGTCGTCACCGGCCGCACCACGGCCAACATTACGTTGGAATACACCACGCCGGTGATGATCGGCACCTTGTCGCTTTGCACCAGTTTGCGCGCGGCCTGCACACCGACTTCGGGCTTGAATTGGTCGTCTTCCTTGATGACCTGCACGGGTACGCCGCCCAGCTTGCCGCCGCCTTGCTCCACGGCCAGCATGAAGCCGTCCAGCTGGTCCTGGCCCAGCACGGAGCCGGGGCCGGTCAGTGTCGTCAGCAGGCCGATTTTCACATCGGCCATCGCGGTGGCCGATAAGGCCAGTCCCATGACCGCAGCGGCGGCCAGCGTGGTGGTGCGTTTCATGGTGTTTTCCCTTGAGTCGCCGTGTGGCACGGTCGTGGTGTTGTGAAGTGCGAAAAGCGCGTTATGCGTTCAGGCCGAAGAAGGTCAGCGTGTTGCGCAGCAGGATCTTCTGCTGCACTGTGGGGCTCAGGTCGGCATGCGTCACCAGGCGGCCGACTTCCTGTTCGCCCAGCGGGTAGGGATAGTCGGATCCCAACAGCACGCGGTCTTCGCCCATCACGTCGACCAACAGACGCAGCGAGCGCGGGTCGAACACCGCGCTGTCGGTATAAAAGCGATCGGTGTAGGACGACGGCAGTTGCGGGCAATCTTCGCGGATGATGTCGCGATGCCGCCAGGCGTTGTCCACGCGGCCCAGCAGGAAGGCGAAGCTGCCGCCGCCGTGCGCAAAACACAGCTTCAGGCTGCGGGGGATGCGTTCGAAGGCGCCGGACAGGATCAGCGACAGGATGCCCAGCTGCGTTTCGGCGGGCATGGCGACCAGCCACGGCAGCATCCATTTCTTCATGCGGCCGTCGGTCATCATGTCCCACGGATGCACCAGCACCGGGATGTCGTTGTTGGCGCAATGGATCAGGAACTGCACCAGCGTGTCGTCATCCAGGTCGCGCGGACCGACGTGGTTGCCGATCTGTACGCCAAGATGGCCGGCGGCGCGCGAGCGCGACGCTTCCTTGCAGGCCAGATCCAGGTCTTGCAGCGGCACCTGCGCCAGCGCTTTCAGGCGCGATGGCGCGTGGGCGCAATGCTCAAGCGCCAGGTCGTTCATGCGCGCCGCCCAATCGGCCGCGGCCTGGCCCGGGTAGGTGTAGCCGAACATGATCGGCGTGGCGCACAGGATCTGTACGTCCACGCCGTGGCGGTCCATCTGGGCGATGCGCAGCGCCGGGTCCCACAGGGTCGCGTCCACGGGCCGGAACGGCCGGTCGCCGGCCATGATCTGGCCGGTGGCGCCATCGCCGTCAGCCCGCAGCCACGGCGCGTTGACGGGGTCCAGCGCGGCCGCTTCCTGCCGGGTGATCGGCGGAAAGAAGTGAGCGTGCATGTCGATTTTCTGGATCATGGGAAGCGGCTTCGCAGGGAGACTAGGCAGGGGTGGCTTGGGGCGAGGGCGCGTGGCCTTTGCCCGGGTGGATGGCTCCGCAACCAGGGCAGGTGCGCTTTTCCGTGCTGGCGTAAAAGCCTTGGAACAACGGCGGCAAGTCGGTGACGATGCTCTTTAACTGCACTTCGACGCGATGCACCAGGTGGCGGCAATGCGGGCAATACCATTCGAAGCCGTCGACCAGGCCCATGGGGCGCTGGCGCTCGATGACCAGACAGGCGCTGTCGGTCTCGGGGCGTTGCGGGGAGTGCCGCACGTGCGGGGGAAGCAGGAAGATATCGCCTTCCTTCAGGTCCACGCGTTCGGGTTTGCCGTCCACCCACAGGGACAGCCAGGCGTTGCCTTTGATCTGGTAGAAGAATTCTTCGAGCGGGTCATCGTGATAGTCGGTGCGAAGGTTCGGGCCGCCGACGACGGTGACGATGAAGTCCGCGTCCTGCCAGATCTGCTGGTTGCCGACCGGCGGCTTCAGAAGATGCGCGTGGTCTTGTATCCAGCGCTGGAAATTCAACGGCGGGCCGTAGGCGGGCATGAGGGTCTCCGGGGAGGACGTTGTTGATGCAGTCTAGGCGGGGGGAGGGGGGCTGCATAATAGAAATTGTCGGGGTGGACATTCGGGTTATCTATCGCGGGGTTTCCCTGATGGGGCGGTTGTTGGTTCTTGAGACGCACGGCGTGGCGCGTGCCCGCGGTGCGCGGGTCAACGATTGCGGTCCGGAGCCTTCGCTCCGGACTTCCCCTGCGTCATCCTCGTACGCCTTCGGCTCCCTACGGATTCCCTTGGGCTTATCGACTCCCCGCGCACCGCGGGCACGCGCCACGCCGCGCTGCGTCAGCGGCAAGCGGCCGTCAGCGGGGAGGACGGTGTGCTTGGGGTGCTCGCCGCGAGTGGGGTGTGGTGGAGGATCTTGCGGGGCTCGCCCCAGGCCGGCCGCGCGGGCGGCCTTTTGGGGCTTTGGCGGTGTCTTGCGTCGTGGCGTTTGAGTTGTGCTACTGGGATGGCGGATTGAATCGTGGGGGATCACGAGGTGATGACCCTGGGCACGAACGCGTGCGGTGGCATTTGTAGGATGGGTGGAGCGCGGCAAGCGGGGCAGAAGGACGCGGCTGTTCTTCGCGCGTAACCCATCATCGTGGCAAGGCCCGACGCCGCGCGCGTGCTACGGCCGTTGCGCTGCGATGGTTTTCAGGTAGTCCACCAGGCGTTGGCACGCGGGGGTCAGCGGGCGGTCGGCGCGGATGGAGTAGCCGACGTCGCCGAAGTCACCGAAGACGTCGGTGGGCAGGCGGGCGAGCAGGCCCATGGACAGGAATTGCGCGGCGGCGTCGTAGGGGATCAGGGCCAGGGCGTCGCTGTGCATCAGGATGCCGATATTGGTCAGCAGCGATAAGGACTCGACGTGGCGCGCGGGCAGGCGCAGGCCGGCGTCGAAGAAGGTGCGTTCGACGGAGGCGCGTAGCGGCGAGGTGGGCGCGGGCAGGATCCAGATGTGGTCGATCAGGTCGGGCAGCGACACCGATTGCGCGTGGGCCATCGGATGCTGGGCGCCTACCACCAGGCATAGCGATTCGCGGTACAGCTTGTGGTGGTCTACCGCCACGCCGGAAATTGAGGCCATGTCGGCGCCGGGCAGGCGGCCCACGACGATGTCGACGTCGCCGGTGGCCAGCGCGGGCAGCAGTTGGGCGGACGGACCTTCGCGCACCGTGACCTGGATGCCGGGGTGTTCCGTCATCAGGCGCGCGATGGCTTCGGGTAGCAGCTTCGCGGAGGCAGCGATCAGGGTGCCCACGACGACGTGGCCGCTGGCGCCACCCAGCACGGCGTCGATGTCGTCGGCCATATACCGGACTTCGGCCATCATGGCGTGCACCCGGCGGCCCAGCACCAGGGCCAGTTCGGTGGGCGTGACGCCCCGGTTCGACCGTTCGAAGAGCGTGGCGCCGAAAAAGGCTTCCAGGTCGTGGATGGCTTTGGTGACGGTGGGCTGGGTCAGATGCAGTTCGCTGGCCGCGCGCGACAGCGAACGGCGCGCCAGCACGCGTTCGAAGATCTGCAGTTGGTGCAGCTTCAGCTTGTGGCTGAGCGCGTTGGGCGTGATGCGGAAGTTCGACATGCGTGGGGCGGCGCCGGCGGTGCGCCGCGAGCCGTCATCCTGTTCCCTGTGTGAACGCGAAATGCCGTCGCCCATCATCTGCCCGCCGCGTAGCCGGAAGCTAGCGCGCCAGCGGCTTGTAGGCGACCGCCTTGATCTCAATCAGCAATTGCGGGTGCGGCAACTGATGCACCGCGACGGTGGTGCGCGCCGGGCCATCGGCGTCGAAGAACTCGCCGTAGACCTGATTGTATCCACCGAAGTCGTTCATGTTGACCAGGAAAGTACTGATCTCGACCACATCGGCCAGCGTGGCGCCGGCGGTCGCCAGGATGTCGCCGATGTTCTCGATGACGGCGCGCGTCTGCACGCGGATGTCCAGCGTGGTCGTGCCCATGGCGTCGACTTCAGCGCCAGCGATACGATTGTCGGGCAGGCGCGAGCTGGTGCCGGAGACGAACAGGAAGTCACCGGCGCGTTTGATGTGGGGATACTTGCCGCGCGGCGTGGCCTTGCCGGCGACGACGGTGGCGCTGACGTTGGACTGGGTCATCTTGCGTTCCTTTGTGGACAGGGTCAGAGCTTGATGCAGACGTTGGTGGGTTCAGTATAGAAATGCAGCGAATGGCGGCCGCCTTCACGGCCGATGCCGGACAGTCCGCTGCCGCCGAACGGCGTGCGCAGGTCGCGCAGGAACCAGCAGTTCACCCAGGCCAGGCCCACTTTCATGGCTTGCGCCACGCGGTGCCCGCGCGTCAGGTTCTGCGTCCAGACCGCAGCGGCCAGGCCGTAGCGCGTGTCGTTGGCCAGGCGGATGGCCTCTTCCTCGGTGTCGAAGGGCGCCACGTGGCACACCGGGCCGAACACTTCTTCCTTGATGCAGCGGGCGTCTTCTTTCAGGCCGGTCCAGATGGTGGGCTGTACATAGGCCCCCGCATCGCGGGCGTCGCCAAACACCGGCACGCCGCCACCCGCCACCACGGTAGCGCCTTCTTCGCGCGCCAGCGCAAAGTACGACAGCACTTTCTCGCGATGCTCGCGCGACACCAGCGGGCCCATCTCCGTGGCGGGGTCCAGGGGCCAGCCGATGCGCATGTCGCGCGCGCGGGCCGCCAACGCGGCGACGAAGCGTTCGTAGATGGGGCGCTCTACGTACACGCGTTCCGTGCACAGGCAGACCTGTCCGCAATTGGCGAAGACCGACCGCGTGACGCCGTCGACCGCGGCGTCGAAGTCGGCATCGGCGAACACCAGCGCGGCGTTCTTGCCGCCCAGTTCGAACGACACCGGCTTCACGCCCGGCGCGACGGCCCGCATGATGGTGGCGCCCGTGGCGGATTCACCGGTGAAGGTGATGCCGTCGATGTCCGGATGCGTGGTCAGGAATTCGCCGGCCGATCCCGGCCCGAAACCGTGCGTCAGGTTCAGCACGCCGGCGGGCAGCCCGGCCTGGTCCGCCACTTCGGCCAGCAGGGTGGCGGTGCTGGGCGTGACTTCCGACGGCTTCATGACTACGGTGTTGCCGAACGCCAGCGCGGGCGCCACCTTCCAGGTCAACAGCAGCAGCGGCAGGTTCCACGGCGAGATCACGCCCACCACGCCCAGCGGCTTGCGGTAGGCGTAGTTCAGCGCCTGCCGGCCGTCGGGCGTGTCCGTCATGTAGCTTTCCATATCCAGCGTGCGGGCCAGTTCGGCAAAGGCACGAAAATTGGCGGCGCCGCGCGGGATGTCGATCTTGCCGGCCCATCCTACCGGTTTGCCGGTGTCGCCAATCTCGGCCTGCAGGAAGTCGTCAAAGCGCCGGGTGATGCCGTCGGCCAGCGCCAGCAGGTGGTCCGTGCGCGCCTCGACCGACAAACCGGCCCAGGCCGGCAGCGCCCGATGCGCGGCCGCGATGGCGCGGTTGACCTGGTCCTGGCTGGCTTCATGGACCTGGGCAATATGCTGCCCGTCCACCGGGCTGTGCTTGTCGAAGGTGGACGCGCCGTCTTCAAAGCGGCCGTCGATGTAGTTGCGCAGTTGGCGGATCGTCACGATCTGGCCCCTTGGATGGTGTTCGGGTTGGCGGTCAATAAATACGTATACGTACTATATTTTGGATCATAGGCAGCGGCCCGCGCCAAGTCAATGCGCATTTTCGAGAGATCCAACGCCTACAATCGGCAGGCACAACCCATGGAAGCCCGATGACCGCCACCGCCCGTTCCGCAGCGGCTCCGCCCCGCGACCTGCAAGCTTTCGACCTGACCCAGGTCGCCTCGCACCTGCTGCGCCGCGCGCATTTCCGGGCCGAAGCCTTGTTCGCGCAAGCCTTTCCGGACGAAGACCTCACCCCGCGCCAGAAGGCCTTGTTGATCACCGTCTATCAGAACCCCGGCGCCACGCAGAACCGCATCGCCGAGCTGATCGCCCTGGACCGTAATTCCTTTGCCGAAATGATGGCCCGCATGACTGCGAAGGGCTATGTGCGCCGCACGCGATCCACGGAAGATGGCCGCGCCTATGCGCTGGAGATCACGGACGAGGGCGTGGCGCTGCTGGCGCGCATCCTGCCGCAAGATGCCGACGTCGAGGCCGCGGTGCTGGCGCCGATTCCGCCAGAGCTGCGGCCCGTATTTTTGAAGTGCCTGCGCTTGATGGTGGGGCTGGAGCCCCAGGATCCAGCCTGACGGCGGATCAGGCGGCGGGTGGGGGCGGGGAATCCGCCGAGGGCGGCTCCGTCGGGGCGGCATCCGCCGCCTTGCCAAAGCGCAGCGCGAACTGCCGTGTGAACACCGCGCCGAAGAAGAAGATCTGCGCGGAGTAATAGATCCATAGCAGCAGGGCGATGAGCGATCCGGCCGCGCCATACGCAGAGACCGCGGCGCCGCGGCTCAGGTAGACCCCGATGCCCCACTTGCCGACCAGGAACAGGGCCGCCGTCACGATGGCGCCGGGGATGACGTCCTTCCAGGAAATCCGGGCGCTGGGCAGCAGCTTGAAGATCACGGCGAACAGCGCCACCACCACCGAGAACGAGAACAGGCTGGACAGCCAGTCCGCCACCGTGGCGAACGTAGACGCCATCCAGAGGTCGCCGTAGAACTTGCGCGCGGCGCCCAGGCCGGCATTCACGGTCAGCGAGATCAGCAGGAACAGGGCGAGCACCAGCACCAGGCCGAACGACAGCATGCGGCTGCGCACCATGCCCTGGATGCCGCCCTTCTGGTTAGGCGGCACTTCCCATAGGTCGTCCAGGCTGGCCTTCAGTTCGGCAAACGCCGTCGTGGCGCTGAAGATCAACACAAAAATCGAAATCAGCGCCGCAATCCAGCCGCCACCTGACTCATGGGCGCTGGCCAGCACGGTCTGAATGACTTCCGCGCCACGTTCGCCGGTCAGGTCCCGCAGGGACGAGAACAACTCGGAGCGCACCGCATCTTCGCCAAAGAATGCGCCCGCCACCGCGATCACCAGGATCAGCATGGGCGCCAGCGAGAACACCATGTACAACGCCAGGGCTGCCCCTTTGCTGGAGGCGCGATGGCTTGACCATTGGTTGGCGGAATCCATCAGCAATCCGCCGATTTCGGACGGACGCAAGGCTCGCAGGCTCTGAGGAAGGCGCATGGGTCTGGACTCGGTCTGTGGACCCTTTATTGTAGGGACGCATGCGCCCAGGCGAAACCAACAGTTTGTGCGCAAACGTGTTCGCACCGCTCAGGGCGTAATTCGGCCAGTGGGCGTCCAGCGACCCCAAAAGAAAAACCCCCGGGGCGAAGGTCCGGGGGTTTCTCAGGATACTGCGTTCCCCGGCGTGAGCCGGGGAGGCCTTGCAAGGGAAGCGGGACTTAGAAGTCCATGCCGCCCATGCCGCCCATGCCACCCGGCATGGCCGGGGCAGCGGGCTTGTCTTCTGCCAGTTCGACCACGGCGGCTTCAGCCGTCAGCAGCAGGCTGGCGACGGAGGCAGCGTTTTGCAGGGCGGTGCGGGTCACCTTGGTGGGATCCAGCACGCCTTGCTCAACCAGGTCGGTGTACTCGCCGGTTGCAGCGTTGTAGCCGTAGTTGCCCTTGCCTTGCAGCACGTTGCTGACCACGACGCTGGCTTCTTCGCCGGCGTTCGTGACGATGGTGCGCAGCGGCTCTTCCACAGCACGCAGGATCAGCTTGATACCGGCGTTCTGGTCAGGCGTGTCGCCCTTCAGGTCAGCGATGGCTTGCTTGGCGCGCAGCAGTGCAACACCGCCACCAGCCACAACGCCTTCTTCCACTGCAGCGCGGGTAGCGTGCAGGGCGTCTTCGACGCGAGCCTTCTTTTCCTTCATTTCGACTTCGGTGGCAGCGCCAACGCGAATCACGGCAACGCCGCCGGCCAGCTTGGCCACGCGTTCTTGCAGCTTTTCACGGTCGTAGTCGGACGTGGCTTCTTCGATCTGGATGCGGACTTGCTTGACGCGAGCCTCGATCGACTTGCTGTCGCCAGCGCCGTCGATGATCGTCGTGTTTTCCTTGCCCACTTCGATGCGCTTGGCTTGGCCCAGTTCAGCCAGGCCGGCCTTTTCCAGCGACATGCCGGTTTCTTCGGAGATCACCGTGCCGCCCGTCAGGATGGCGATGTCTTCCAGCATGGCCTTGCGGCGGTCGCCGAAGCCCGGAGCCTTGACGGCGGTGGTCTTCAGGATGCCACGGATGTTGTTCACAACCAGGGTGGCCAGCGCTTCGCCTTCGACGTCTTCTGCGATGATCAGCAGGGGACGGCTCGACTTGGCAACTTGTTCCAGCACGGGCAGCAGGTCACGGATGTTGCTGATCTTCTTGTCGAAGATCAGGACAAACGGGTCCTCCAGCACGGCAACTTGCTTTTCCGGGCTGTTGATGAAGTAGGGCGACAGATAGCCGCGGTCGAATTGCATGCCTTCGACGACGTCCAGCTCGTTTTCCAGCGACTTGCCGTCTTCGACGGTGATGACGCCTTCCTTGCCAACCTTGTCCATCGCGTCAGCGATGATCTGGCCGATGGAGGAATCGCTGTTGGCCGAGATCGAACCGACTTGGGCGATTTCCTTGCTGGTCGTGACCGGCTTGGATTGCTTCTTCAGTTCAGCAACGGCAGCGGCGACAGCCTTGTCGATGCCGCGCTTCAGGTCGATCGGGTTGAAACCGGCGGCAACGTACTTCAGGCCTTCCATGACGATGGCTTGAGCCAGCACGGTGGCGGTCGTGGTGCCGTCACCGGCGTTGTCGGAGGTCTTGGAAGCAACGTCCTTGACCAGTTGTGCGCCGATGTTTTCGAACTTGTCCTTCAGTTCGATTTCCTTGGCGACGGACACGCCGTCCTTGGTCACCGTCGGGGCGCCGAACGAGCGCTCCAGCACGACGTTGCGACCCTTGGGGCCCAGGGTGGTCTTAACAGCGTTGGCGAGAACATTCACGCCGCGGACGATGCGCACGCGGGCGTCGTCACCGAACAATACTTGCTTGGCAGCCATTTCTTAGCTTCCTTCGAAAATTCGTTTGAGGCGGGGTTTACAGAACCACGGCGAGGATTTCGTCCTCGCGGATGACGAGCAGTTCTTCGCCATCAACCTTCACGGACTGGCCGGCGTACTTGCCGAACAGAACCTTGTCGCCAGCCTTCAGGTCGACCGGCAGGATCTTGCCGTCTTCGGTCTTCTTGCCGGGGCCGACGGCCACGACTTCGCCTTGATCAGGCTTTTCAGCGGCGCTGTCGGGGATGACGATGCCCGAGGCAGTCTTGCGCTCGTTTTCGAGGCGTTTGACGATCACGCGATCGCCCAGGGGACGCAAGGCCATGAGGAACTCCTGTTTACTTGAAAAAAGTGAATGATCGGTTAGCCCCGGGAGGGCTGTTAGCACTCACCGGTGTCGAGTGCTAATTATAGGGATGATGTTCCGGGCTTCAAGGGGGGGAGGCCGGGCTGTTACATATTTGATGGGCGCGCCGGGTGTCGAATTCCATTGAGTTTGGAATTTGTGTCATCCAGTTTGAAACTTTCGGCACTGCCGTTGATGAGCGCAAACCACAGTGGCAGCGCCGTTGGCATCTGTGATCCCCAATACAAATATGTATTAATTTAACTCAAGTCGTTGAAAAATAAGGATTTGTTGCGGAAATTGAGCTGCTGTCGAATTTCATTCAACTTGAGACCTTGGCCTTAACCTGGGCAGAAAGTACCTCGAGCCGACCGACCGCATCCGACCCAATGCAGGCATCGATTTGGCATCGGTCATGGGTCCAGGATGTTGGGCAGGGTCGATATTTCTCAATCAACCTCATCTCGGACGACCTAAGGCGGTTGCTCAGCGGTTCTGCAACGCTTCTAGTGCTGCATCTAATGCAGTGACGGATTCCACTATTGTGCGCACAGTGGCACGGTCAAATTCATGGTCACGCTGGGCGTCGTGTACGCCGCTATTGAGGTATCCCCACTCGATCTCGCGCCGCTGACATTGAGCAGCGCGGCGAGCGCGGCGACCGCCTGCGGCGCACCGGCGTGCTGCGCCGAGATGCGATCGACCGCCGATCGCAACTTGCTGCACTTGTTGTTCAACTCCCAGGGCGAGCGGGGTCCGCCCAGCTTGATGTCGATCCGACTGTCCGCCCGCCGGCCCAGCCATGTCCAAAGGCGATCCGTCAGACTCTCTAGCGCCGGCCGGGCCTGGCGCAGTGCCTCGCGCTTCTCGTCGGCCGCCAATGCCTGCTGGGCCAGCAGAACGTAGTTCTTCGTGGGCGGGTCGCTGTCGACGCGCAGTTCGTGCTCCCCCTGATGCGGGAGGAACTTGTAGCGCTTGATGGCCGCGGCGCGCCGCACGCCCAACTCCTGCTGGATGCGGTGCAGGAATTCCTCCGCGTGCGAGGTGAGGATGACCTGCTTGCCATCGAGCAAGCCGTCCTCGAAGAAAGTGCGCCAGATGCCGTCGCGGTGGTCGTCGTCGATCGCGTTGACGACGTCGTCGAAGATGACCACGGGGCAGCCCTGTGCGATGTTCTTGGCGAGCAGGATCGCCAGGCCCAGGCATTTGATATGCCCTTCACTAAAGACGATCAACGCGTCATAACGCACGCCCGGCTCGCCAGCGAATTCCACCTCGATCTTGCCGTTCTCCGCCACCGGCAACCACAGCGCGTGAAGCAGATCTCCGGGCAGGTCGGCGCGGTTGAATGCGTTGTACAGATGGCGGGCCTGCTCTCCGTTCCTTGGTGTACGTCGATCTCTTCATAACCGTCCTGCTCGCGGGATAGTGCTGCAGCAGATGTTGTGAGTCCACTCCTCCGCATTATCCCGGGCGACTCAAGCGGCCTAGCAAGTAAATACAACCAATGTGGCCTTCGAGACAGCTAATGTCCTGACCGCGATCGAAACTGCGTACTCCCAACTCAAGTGGAGACACAGTGTCGGACTCAATAGCAACCCGTGGAACTCATACCGCATCCAATCGCCCCGTGGTCGCCCTGCACGGCTGGGGGATGTCTGGGGAGGAGGTCGCTTTGCTTGTGCGGCAGCTTGCGGAGGAAGTGCCGGCCTTTGATTGGCACTCGGATACGGGCGCGCCGCACGGCGCGCTGTCGCTGCATCTCGTGGACTTCGCCGCATTGACGGGAAAAGGGCGCGCCGCCTGGAATGCCTTTGGCCCGATCGAGGCGATGCGTCAGGCCCGTGAGCATGGCGTGGCGGCATTGGCGTTGTGCCGTGGCCGGGTCAGCCAGTTGCCGGCCGTTCGCAAGGGTGTCTGGGTCATGGCGGCGGACAAGCCGTGGGCGTGCGCCGTGCAAACGTCAGTGCGGGCGCTGGCGGCGCTGGAATGGACCCGTGCGGAGGGCTACAAGACAGTGCCTGGGTGGCGCGCGACGCGCAAGTTCGCCGATGCCAATCTTCTTGCCGTTCTTGGTTTTGAGCAGACCGCCGCCGGCTTTTCCGAGCTGCTGCGCGAGGCGCTGACTGCGCTGTTGATGCAACCTGCAGCGCTCGCCGCTGCCGGCGTTCCCGAGCATGAGTTGCAGCGCACGATCATCGAAGCGGGTTTGCAAGAATTGCAGCCTTTAGTCGCCGTGCCCATGACTCTGGATGGCGCGATGCGCGTGGATGCCTTGCTGGGTTTCTCCTGGCCTGCGCTCGATTAAATCCCACCGATTATTTTCACCGCGACCTCTGCATTCTGGAGTTCCGGGGCCGGCCTGCGTGGGCGATGACATTTCTGGTAAATCTCAGTTTGTTATCGTAGCAACTTCATGTCGAAGTGAGTGAGTTCCTGCATGCCTCCGCTGGTCGCCAATATATTTCACGTCTTGAAGGGCGCCGAGCAAGGCGGGCACTTCATGAGTACGCCGGAAATACACCGGGAGTTGTGCCGATCATCTCCGGAGCCTCCCGTCGTCAAGACTGTTCTGCGCACATTGCAGAAGTTGCTCGACCAACAGTTGGTGGAGTCCGAAAAGCGTGGCACGGCGTTGGTCTGGCGCAGGCGGGCCGGCGCTGGAGGTGTTGCCGCCAGATCGGCCGGCTTGATGACGCATGAACAAGCGCTGGCGCTGCAAACTTTGAAGCGCTTTTCATCCCGCCAGATTCCGTCGCTGGTTTCCGAGTCGCTATCTTCCTTGTTTGATACCGCCGAGAAACGTCTGGGCGTCTCGCACAACGATAGCGAACGCCGCTATCGGAAATGGGTGGACAAGGTCGAAGTAGAAAGCGGGGCCTTTGCCTTACAGCATCCGGCCATAGACTCAAACACTTTTTCCACCGTTTCCCGCGCTCTATTTTTTGAGCAGAAACTCGAAGTGGTTTATCGCGTTCGCTCAAAAGGGGATCAAGAAACGGCGAAGATTATCGACCCGCTGGGATTGGTCGAGGTGGGCGGGGTGATTTATCTTGTCGCAGCCATGGTCGGCTATCCCAAGCCCGCAATGTACCGGCTTGACAGGGTGGTTAGCGCAACCATGCTGCCAGAGATATTCGCCTATCCCCGGGAATTCAGCCTGGCCGAGTATGTGAAACATCAGAGGCAGTTCGATTTCATGGTGGAGGGCGCCATCAAGCTGGAACTGCGTTTTCTCAGCGGCGCTGGCAATCACCTGATCGAATCGCCCTTATCCGATGATCAAGTGGCGGAGTATGTCGGATCGGAACTGCGGGTCAGGGGCACGGTCTTGCTCAGCAAGCGCCTGCGTTGGTGGCTGAGAGCGTTTGGCCCGAATGTCGAGGTCCTGGGGCCGGCAAGGCTACGCGAGGAAATGGCCAACGAAGCGGAAACGCTTGCGGCGCTTTATTCAGCGCGTGCGTGACCGAGTGGGTGATCGAGACACGTAATGTCCCGATCGCCTCTTATTCTGGTTGCGGTGCGGCAGTCATCGGGCTGCCGATTTTGCCTATCCTGGAATTCACATGATCAACAACAACGCCACACCCTTGGAACACTTGGCTGCATTCGCTATCGTTTTCGTGACGGGTGTATTAGGCACGGCAATCCTGGGCAGATATATTGACGCGGTCAGGCGAGATGCGGCAGAAGACGCATGCGCGCGAAATGATTGAGCCAGGTGCAAGCTCGCATTTTTCTGAGTATTTCGCCCTATTTTTCCTGGAATCGCAGCATGCCTGTCCGTCCCCGGCCATTCACCCAGATCTGCACCGAATGCAATTGGACACAGACATTTTCGCCCATCAGTGACGCGCTTGTCGTTGGGCGGGATATTGCGGCCCATTGTCCAAAATGCCAATCAAGGCAACTGCGATTTATCGCGCCTTCGACGCCAGCGCTGATGGCGAGCTGGCTGAAACGCCTTCTTAGCTCAGGATAGAGCGCACGGGTCTCGCCACGTTTCTCGACTCGGGCTCAGTGCCGTGGCCCACTATCCGTCAACGCGGCAATCAGATCGCAATAAAAAAAGAAACGCTGGATAGGGTATGCTGACGTATATGTATTCAAATACGTACAATTAAATCAAAATGTTGATTTTGGCTGAACAGACCCTTCTGGCAATGAGGCGGTCCGTTCTTCAGGCTGACGCCCAGTACTTTTCCCGGACACCGCCCGCCAATTTCGCCTGCAAAGGAGCATCGCAACATGACGCGTATCGTGCCGGATGGTTGGCAGACCATGGATGCCATTGGCGCGATGCGTCGGGAATTCGAGACGCTGGAATTGTTGGCGCAGGGGTTGCCGGATGAATATACGGTATATCACGCCGTGCATTGGACCAATATCGAACGATCCCACGCCATCCACGGCGAAGTCGATTTCGTCATCGTCAACCAGGCCGGACACATGATGCTCATCGAGCAGAAATGCGGACCATTGGAAGAGACGCCCGATGGGCTGGCCAAGAACTATGGTGGCGGCAAACTGAAATCGGTACCCGCGCAGATGGGCCGCACGGTGAACAGCCTGCGAGGCAAGCTGGCACGGGTCTTGAATGGTGCTTATATCGAGATTGAGCATCTGCTCTATTGCCCCGACTATTTGTGCAAGACGCCGCAAACGGTGGGCGTGATGTCCGAGCGTATCGTCGACGCAGGCCGACGCGACGCATTGTGTACGGTGATTCAGCAGATTCTCCCTGCAGGCATCGCGGGTCCGCTGTACGCGCAGGTGCATCGGTTTCTCTGCGACGTCATACAACTGGAGGCGGATGCCAGCGCCTTGGTGGGGCAGGCCAAGGCCCTGGTCACCCGCGTGTCCAGCGGCCTGGCGTATTGGGCCCGGCAAATCGACATGGCGCCCTTTCGACTGCACGTGAACGGCACGGCTGGCTCTGGAAAGACGCAGTTGGCATTGGCCGAATACCGCGCGGCAATCGAAGCCGGACGCAGGCCGCTGTATCTTTGCTTCAACCGGCCCCTGGCAGATCACATTGCCGCGATCGTGCCGGCTGGCGGCGTGGTGTGCACGTTCCACATGCTGTGCGTACGCATGGTCAGACAGTCGGGATCGGTGCCTGACTTCAATGCGGCCATGGCCTTCGAGCAACTGGTCAACGCCTGCCGGGAATTGGCGGTCCCGCTGGATCTGATGTTCGACACGGTCATCGTCGATGAAGGGCAGGACATCAAGACCGAATGGTTTGAGCTGATTCTGCGCCATGCCCGCGATGATGCCCGCATTCTCTGGCTCGAAGATCCAATGCAGAAGCTGTATCGCCATGCCGCCGTGGAATTGCCGGGTTGGATACGCCTGCGAGCAGACATGAACTTCCGCAGTCCGCGCCCTGTCGTTCAATTGCTGCAAGCATTGGTCCCGGACGGAGTGGCGGTCGTGCCGGCATCGCCCGTCGCGGGCCACGACGTGGAGTTCCTTACCTACGAGACTGGCGCGCAATTGCTCGACCAAGTCAAAGAAGGTGTGCGCCTGTGCCAAGTGGCGGGGTTCGCGACGACGGACATCGCGCTTCTCAGTTATCGGGGAAGGGATAGCTCTCGCATCCTGTCCTACGATCAATTGGGTTCATATGCGCTGAGAAAATTTCTTGGCACCTACGACGGTGAAGGCAGGCCGCAGTATTCCGACGGCACGCTGGTGACGGATACCGTGCACCGATTCAAGGGGCAGTCCGCGCCGGCAGTAGTGATGGCGGAGATCGATTTCGAAATGCTGGGCGACGACGAGGTTCGCCGCTTGTTCGTAGGCGCGACGCGCGCCTCCATGAAGCTGGTCTTGGTCATGTCCGAGAGGGCGGCGGCGCGACTGCTCGAACGTCTCGACGGCTGCCCGACTCCGGCGTGATCAGTCCCGTGGCGACTCCCATGGAGGTAGCCAGTCACCCCCAATCCGCACCTATGACCAAAGAGCGAGCGAAATGCAAGAGCAACAAGGCACCACGGCAGCGCTGAGAATTACCCTGGGCCTGCATATCGAGCAGTGGCAAGGGCCTCACCCCGGGGCGTCGCTCGAACGCGCGACCGTGGGGCGTCAGGCCTTTCTCGGGATGTTGGAAACCTGGCTCGGCCTGTCGTCGTTGCCAGTCAGTGTGGCAGAACGGACCGCGGCCTTCCTGCTGGCATTGCGTCAATCCGATGGGCCGGACAGGTTTTTTCACGACAGTCTGGCGGCTGATGAAATCGGCACTGCGGCCCGACTCCTGCAATGGCGCGACGAATGGATTCTCGGAGGATGGACTGGTGTCGCAGCAGTGGGATGGCCGTCTCGCTTATCGGACATGGCCGTCGTCGAAGCCGCAGCGGCCGGATTGTTACCCCCTGGCGAAGGCGATCGCCTGATTGCTGTCCTGCGTCGCCTCGATGAGCGCAGCGTACCGGTCGGCGAGATCGTACTGCTGGAGGACTGTAAGCTCTTTCCGTCCATGTGGCGTAGGCTGCTGGCCCGATTTCCGGTTGTCGATGGAAGCGTCCTGGTTCCCGCGGCCGAATCGCATTCGCAACTGGGGCGTCTGCAACGCGCCGTGTCGGATGCAGTGTCGCTTGACCAATCGTTCACGGCTCGGTCGGATATCGACGGTAGCGATGGCTCGATTGTCGTGCTTCGTCCCCACACGTGCGAAACCGCGGAGCAATGGCTAGCTCATCACTATCATGCCGGGCAGGCACAGATGCTCCTGGTCAGTGAGCAGCACGGCGCTTCGGTCGACGATACCTTGCGTGTCAACGGTGCACCGGCCTGCGGTTTTGACGAGTCCAGTGCCTTGCGCCCAGCTTTGCTGGCGTTGCCGCTGATCTTCGAGACCTTCTGGGATCCTCTCGAACCTGCGCGCCTGCTGGATTTCCTCATGCATCCGATCGGCCCGTTCCGGGCTTCGGCGCGTCGCGCGTTCGGCGCGGTCTTTTCAGAGCAGCCGGGTATCGGTGGGACCGAGTGGGTCAAAGCGCGCGAAAGCCTGCTGGCCGAGACTCCGACCGAACTTCGTGAGGAACTGGAGCAACACATCCGGGTCTGGCTTGAGTCGCCCCGCCATCCGCGAGCCCTCGGCGCGCCCATTGACTATGCAATCGAACGGGTCAAACTGCTGGCGCAGGCGCTGCGCGGCCGTTTGCTGCACCTCATGCCTACCGACGCGGTGGCGCGCGATCTTGGCGCGGCCCTGAGCCAATGCGCGGGGACACTGAGCGGCCTCCAGTCGCTGCAGCGGGACGGGGTAAAGCACGTCAAGCCCCGGTTGCTCGAACAGCTATGCGCTCAGGCGACCACGGCCTGCGGCAATAGCCTGGCCGTGGCCGAGGCGGCTTGCATGCTCAGCGCCACGGCGCCCGAAGCCTGCGCCCTGGGGCCGGTCGCCGAAGTCATTTGGTGGATGCCTTCCGCTCCGAAGCTGCCTGCGGGACATCCGTGGAGCCGTCCTGAAATCGAGGCGCTGGAAGCGGGAGGGGTCGAGCTTGTGGACCAGGCGTTCGCCATGGGAGCCCTAACCGCGTTGTGGATGCGGCCGCTGCTGACTGCTGCTCATCGCCTGATTCTGGTCTTGCCGCCGGCACCGGCGGAAGATCATCCGGCATGGCAGCTTATCGCCTTGCTCGCGCCTGCGTTGACCGCATCGCAGCTCGAAGAGCATCCAATGGTGCGAGACCAGGTGAGGCAGGTCGCACCTCTTCCCTTGCAACGCGCGCAAGGCGTCTGGAAGTTAAACACGGAGGCGCCATGGCGGGCCACCTATCCGCTTCCGACACGACTGCCATCGCAGTCTTACACGTCATTGGATCTTCATTTCAACAACCCCGCGATCGCCGTGTTGAAGTATGCGGCCGGTTTGCGTACTGGGCGGGCTACGGTGGTCGCGAAGGATGGCCGCTTGCTCGGCAATCTCGCGCACCGCTTGGTGGAGACCCTATTCGTCAACGATGATGCGCCATCGTGGAGCCAGGCGCAATTGGAAGCGTGGCTGGAACCAGAGTTGGCAAGATTGCTTGAACAGGAAGGCATGCCGTTGCTTGCGCCGGGCAACGGCGCTGCGCTCTTTCAGTTCAAGAACACTGTGAGTCACGGCCTGTGGGTGTTGCTGCAGCATATGGCGCATGCCGGCGTCGTCCGCGTCGAGGCCGAGCGGCCGCTGGCTGGCATGCTCGGCGCGTTGCGTCTCAACGGCGCCACGGACCTGCTATTGCATCTGGCAGATGGCAGGACCGCCGCGCTCGATCTCAAATGGACGGGCGCGAAGCGGTACCGACAAGCGCTGTCCGACGGCACATACCTGCAACTGGCGTTGTATGGCGAAATGATTCGGCAGGAGCTCGGAACGCCACCTGCCGCAGTGGGCTATTTCACATTCCGTGAGGCTCTGCTGTTGACCGCTACGCCAGACGTCTTCGGCCCACAAGCCCGTGTCATCAGTGCAAAGAACGGCGTCAACGCATCGGAACTCGTCATGAAGGCCAGAGCCACGTGGGCCTGGCGGGTGCGGCAGTGGCAGGAAGGCCATGTTGACGTGATCGGAGAGGGGCTCGATCCGGAACCGGGGCCATCTCCGGAAGACTGCCTGCCGCTGGGCGAAACCGCGCCGTGGCACGGCGATTACACGGCGCTGTTCGGCAGCAGGGAATAACCATGGATCAGAAAAATATGAATGTGGAATTCGTCCGCGCCGGGGCGGGCAGCGGAAAGACCTATTACCTGACCCACTTGCTGGCGGACCGTCTGCAAAGCGGCGCTGCGCGGCCAGCAGCGATCCTGGCCACCACATTCACGGTCAAGGCTGCCTCGGAGTTGCGCGAGCGGGCGAGGTCGACGTTGTTAAGCCAGCGACGGCTCGATCTGGCCGCCGCACTGGGGCAAGCGAGCATCGGTACGGTCAACAGCGTCTGCGGGCGCTTGATTCAGCGATTCTGCTTTGAGCTCGGCATCTCGCCGGATCAGACCGTCCTGACCGAAGATGAAGGCCGCCGCCTTGTGCGCGTTGCTGTCGAAGGCGTCCAGGATTCGAGTGCCGTCGAGAATCTGGCGCGACTGACCGCGCGGTTGGACCTGGACGACGATGCGGTGACCGCCACGCTGCAGGCGGTCATGAACGCCGCGCGTTCCAACAACATCAGCCCAGAAGAACTTGCCGCGATGGGGCCGCGAAATGCGGACGCGATGCTGGCGTGCTGGCCGCGCCCGCAGGGCGATCACGATGCCGTCTTGATTGCGGCGCTTGAACGCGCGGAGCGCGAGCTCAAGCAGGCGCAGGCCGCAGGCGTGAATACCAAGGTTCTAAACGACGCGATCGAGAGAGTCGCAGCGGCCCGTAGCGGTCTCGCTCGCGGGCAGCTTGCGTGGAATGCCTGGCAGCAACTCTCGAAACTGAATGCTGGCGCCAAGCAGGCCAGCATTGTGGAAGACCTTAAAGATATGGCAGCACGCCATCCTACCCATGACCGGTTTCACAATGATGTGCGGAACTATCTTTGCACGGTTTTCGACCTGGCGGGACGTGCCTTGCAAGCCTTTGCCGATGCCAAGCGGGACCTTGGTGTAGTCGATTTCACCGATCAGGAGGTCTTGTTGCTGCGAGCCCTGCAAAGCAGCACCTTGGTGCGTGAAGCGCTCGCAGGTGAGCTCGATCTCGTTCTGGTCGACGAGTTCCAGGACACGAACCCGCTTCAGTTGGCCATCTTCGTAGAGTTGGCGAAGCTGGCCAAAAGCTCGATCTGGGTAGGCGACCCCAAGCAAGCCATCTATGGCTTTCGCGGCACGGATTCGACACTCATTCAGCAGATTCTCGATTCCGTGGAAGGCTGGGGCGGCACGATGGGTACACCGTTGTCGGATTCGTACCGCTCCACCCCGGGGTTGGTGGGGCTTGCCAACGAGGTGTTCGTGCCGGCCTTCCACCCCGCGTCAGCCTCCGAAACCGCGCTCAGACCGGTGCGCAAGGCGCTTGCCGGACAGCCTCAGCTCTTGAACTGGTCATTCGTGACGGAAGCCGGGAAACGTTCAATTTCGCTGAAGGCCTTGGGACCCGCGGTATCGGAGCTGCTGGAACGCGGCATCCTGATCGCCGACAAGGCCACGGGCCGGGAACGTCCGTTGCAAGCCAGCGACATCGCCGTGCTGTGCCGCAAGAATGACCATATCAAGTCCGCGGTCGTTGCACTGAGCCGCTGGGGCATTGCCGCAGCGGCGGCCCGGCCTGGCTTGATGTCGACGCCCGAGATTCAGTTGGTGCTGGCCTGCCTGCGTCGTTTGCAGGACGCCTCGGATACTGTGGCCACGGCCATGATTGTCGGGCTGACGGGTTCGGTGAGGCCGGAAGACTGGCTGCAAGACCGCCTGCAGTTCCTTTCCGGGATGGCTGCGGGCGCAGATGGCGAGACTTCGCCCTCAGTGTCAGCATGGAAGGCGGAGGGAGCGGACGCTCATCCGCTTATCGCCAGGCTGGCCAGCTTGCGGCCGTCCCTGGTGTCGCTCACGCCGCGAGAAGCGCTGAGGCTGGCGAAGGCTGAGTCCGGCGTTGCGCGTTTGGCACACCAGTGGTCGGCGGCGGAGCGCGAGGCGCAGGTTCGTATCGCCAACATTGAAGCGCTGTTGGCATTGGCGCAACAGTACGAGGAGGCTTGTTTGGGCTCGCGGCAGCCGGCGACGATTAACGGGATGTTGCTTTGGTTCCAACAACTGGTGGCCGATGGCGCGGACGGACGTGCGGCCGCTGCCCATGGCGCGGTCGAAGTCATGACCTTCCATGCGGCCAAGGGCCTGGAATGGCCGATGGTGATTGTGATCGGCCTGGATCACGGCTATCGCACGGATCTGTGGAGCGTGCGTTCCCGGACGATCGGTGCTTTTGACGCGACAGCCCCTCTGGCCAATCGCTACATCCATCTTTGGGTCAATCCCTTCAGGTCTGCCGTGCAGGTCATCGCCGATGCGGAGGCCTCAGAAACAGGCAAGCTCATGGCCGAGCAGGCGCGCGCGGAGAACACACGCCTGCTGTATGTCGCCCTCACCCGTGCGCGCGATGTGCTCGCCCTGGTGGGCGGTACCAAGACGGTGGATTCAGCCCCGCCCTGCGATTGGCTCGACGAGATCGGCGCTGCCACCAAGCTCTGGGGACCGGCGGGCGCATCCGTGATGGACGGCCAGACCGTCGTCCGCGAAACGAAAGCCTTCGAGTTCGATGAATCGCTCGACGCACCGCCCGCACCGGCTGCACGGGTCATGCGTTACTTCGACGCGCGCCAGCCCCAGTCTTATGAACGGCTCTGGTTTGCGCCCAGCGCCGCCCAGACCGGACAGCATCGGGCGGTGAAGGTGGAGGGCGTAGGCAAACGGATCGTTGTGCAGTCTGATACTGACATGGCAGCGCTGGGTTCGGCGCTGCATGGTTGCATCGCCTGCTCGGTGGCGGATCTGTCGCGTCCCATCAGCGATGAGCAGATCAGGGAGGTCCTGATACGCTGGGGTGTACATGGCGCCGTGACGCCGGAGGCGGTCCGCTTCCAGGTGGGCGCTTTTCAGGAATGGTGGCAGTCCAAGTGGCCTGACGGCACTGCCCAGGCGGAACTGCCGATTCAGGTGCCACGCCTTGATGGCACCGTCATCCGCGGCCAGATTGATTTGCTGATCCGAGTCGCGGCTGGCCACATCCTCATCGATCACAAGGCGGACCCGCGCGGCGTCGCGGACGGCGAGCGCCTGGCCGCGACGCACGGCGGACAACTGGAGGCCTATGCCCGTGCTGTCGAGGCCGCGTCGGGAGAGGCCGTGCGTGAGCGCTGGCTATTTCTGCCCGTTGCCGCTCGCGCTGTGCAGATTGCTGCAGTTCATGAATAAGTTCGTAAACAGCAATGCCTCGGGCCAGCAAGAACTCGGTACGTCGTTCGGCGAGAAGCCGATTCGACCGCAGCCGTCCGAACGGTGGGCGATGTATCGGTTGATCTGTCCCGTGACGGATGCCGCATTGAAAATCAGCGGCCTGGAAGCCTTCTATGAATACTCCCAGCCGAACGGTCCGAACAAACGGTTGTCGGCGGACATCGCGATCGTGCAGGGCACCCGGCCTGTCTGGTTGATTGAGGCAAAGAAGTTCGCCAGGAAATTGCATCCGGACCTTATCGATTGTTATCTCAAGCCCGGGATGATGGGTGTCGTCACCAACGGCAACCACTGGATCTTTCTCGTGCGCGGAAAGCACGTCGTGTACGGCCCCATGGTGCAGCCAGACGGTCAAGTTGATGCTGCGGTCCGCGCCATCGTCATACGGATGCTGGCTTGCATCAGTGAAGACGAGGCCTTCGGTCTGGATGACGATTGGCGCGAGGACTGGGTGGGGATCGCAGCGGTAGAGAGCCCTCAGATCTGGTACATGAACAAGGCGACGGGCTCCCGAGAGTTTGCAGAGAAACTGCACTTCGACACCCTAGGCGAAGCGGCGTGCGCCGCCTTGAAGCATGCGAAGCAAGGTACGAGCACCGCGTTGCTGTTAGAGGAGCTACTCGCTGCGGAGGTGGAGATACGCGGTGGAAGCGTGGAAGTCAGCAAAAACCGACTTATCTGGGTGCTCCCCGGATTGGGTCGCGGCGCTCGGGTGGACTTGGCGTCGCGGCAGCTCGATATGCTCGTACACAACACACTCATAGACGCGGTCGGTCGAGACACCATAAGCGCAAGTATCAAGCTGCATGACAAGAATCACCACATGTCCGTATGCAAGGCAAGCGCGCCCCATGAGGTTAGCAGCCTAGTGCCGGTGTTCGGCGTCATGCCGGGTTAGGTCGGCACCCGCCTTGTCGGGGCGCAAGCGGAAGCAAGGGGCAATCGCCGACCTGTTTTGGGACTGAGATAGTGATGAACGGATGAAAAGGGAAATGAAGCCTACAACCTCGCAAGCAGTCGCATTTGGCCGTGAAGTGGCTACGTACTTATCTACTTACCGTCATCGACTGGACGACTATAGCTGGGGTATGACGGAGAGCTGCATAGCCGCGGCACGGGTCCGCGGCTTGCTCTCCGACCGTGATTTTGGCGGAGGCTTCGCTGAAACCTTGGAGTTGCGACAGGCGGTTGCCCAGCGATCGCGCGAGATCCAGGACGGGAAGAAAGGGGCAACCGGTGTTCAGGAACTGGCCGATCTTGCCAAATTCGTGATTTCCGACTGGGGTGGGTTGAATGGAAATGATGAGGAAACGATTGAAGAGTACGCCTCTCGGTTCACCGATATCGCAACCGGATTCGATGCGGTTGTTGATCACGAAAGCCTTCGTTCGGCGGTTCGGCCGCGAATCAGGCGCGGGTTGTACAAATTCGGCGGAATCGCTAGCTGGTCAAAATGGCTTTCATTCGTGTGGAACGATTGGGCATTGATTTACGACGCGCGCATCGCTTTTGCTTTGGACGCGATCCACTTTATCCGAGCAGTGAATGCTCCGGTGTTGCCCGTGCCGCCGGGTAGAAACGGGTTGCTTGCGAGTCTCGACGCTGAGAGCGCGGCCGCCTTTGCCTGGTTGGGAAGTTACGGGAGCGCGTGCCCGGCACGTGATGAGATGGATGCCGTAAACGTAGGGAAGACGAGCAAGGATGATTCCCTAAGGATTTGGCTCAACAACGCAGTGGTGCCCGACCAGGATGCCTATGCCTATTACCTCGATGTCATGGCCGAAGCCCACCAGCAGCTTTGGCAAGATGATCGTCCCTTGGTGCATACGGAAATGCTGCTGTTCAAAATCTCGATCATTGAAGTTGCACAAGACTTTGTCTCGGGAATGCTGGAGAGATTGGGGCGGCCGTTAGGGATCGCTGCCGTGCCGCAGGCGGCTTGACAGTCTTGCAGTATCTGGAGTCGCGGCAACAAAAACACAAAGCAGTATTCCGTCGCCATCCTTGAAGCTGCGGGGAGAAGTAGGCTCGCGGCGCATGCGGAGGCCTTCGCGCTCCAAAGCCAAAAGCGATCTTCGTTGCGGCAAATTCTATCGCTGGTGGCCGATTCGCTTTCCTCGTTGTGTGACATGGCGCAGCGGCGCTTGAGTATTCGTCACACCGCGCGGGTCGCGCCGGCGTAGGAGTGGGCACGCCCGCGCGGCAGCGGGCTTGATCAGAATTGTGCCGGGCACCCGCGCGCATGGCGTGTTGAATCCAAAAATAAGGCAGATGACTATGAAATGGGGCTTGTTGGGACCGGCAGTACTGACCGGAGAGAGGCGTACGCGAACCTTGGAAATAGGACGGGCAGTCCGGCGTTTCAATGAACTGGCCGTGCCGGGCACGGGCGGCGTCTGGTTTGGCAAGCAGGTGTTTCTTGCCATACTCGGCATCCGCGTCGCCGAACTGGCGCGCCACGAGAAAATGGCGGTGGGCAATATCGAATGCGCCAACGCGATCGAGGCGCTGGCCTGCTGGCTCGGCTTCAACGACAACAAATGGACGCAGCACCCACGCTTGCGGGGCATCAATAAGTTTCCCCGGCAGCATGCCCTGGATTTCCGTACCCTGCGTCGCCCCGGTTTTTATGTTTCGCAGCCCATGCGCATGGCGGTCGGGCAAAGCCTGATGCCGCTGGGACTGGCGGACGGGCAAAGCCGGCGGTTCAATGCCCTGTCGACCAACGAGACCGGCCAGAGGCTGATCGCCCTGGCATGCGGGGAGGGTGGTCGCCACGATGTCGTGACGCACCTCTTGAATTGGATGCAGGGAAAGCAGGTCGGCTGGCCCCCGCGCTTCGTCAAGCTGTTGTCTCCTTGCGTGCCGCTGTCGGCCGCGGCCCGGGGTCTGCTCCATGCGCAGTTAATGCTCGGCGCCGAGAACGAAAGCATCGCTCACAAGACACGGCGCCGCGCTGCTCTGCAATGGGTCGAGGACGTACGCAACAACCCACCTGCGACGCCGATGCGCTGGGAAGACCGGCCGACCGCGATTGCCGATGATGCGCATTGGCTGGACCTGCGGGCAGGCGCGCAACTCATGGCCTGCCGCGATCAAGCCTTGCGCGTGCTCGACGAATTGGAACGGGCGCTCGCGTTGGCACCCAAGGAGACAATGGGCATCGAAGATGCCGCCGGAACGCTGACGAACGAACTGGCAGATCTGCGCCGATCCGCCGAACGGTATCTGGCGTTCTCGCATACCGACCCCGACGCCATGGCGTTCTGCCGCGAATGCGCCCTTGCGTCGACCACCGAGCAACTCGAGCACTTGCTGCGCCGCGACGGCCGCGTGCTGCGCCTGGTCGGCCGCCAGGTCAAGCCCGGCTCCGCGTTTAGCCGCACGATGCAGAACGCGGACACACCGGATCCGTCGTCCGCGCCGGATCCGGACGATGCGGGCCAGGCCGGCGGCGTGATCGCATGGCCCGCCGGCCTGTCCTTCCGCGTGCGCAACCTCCATGCACTGAATCGCGACTTGCAGGAAGAACCGGATGCTATGCGCAACGACATCCTGAACCAGGATCTGGAGGATGTCGCAGCATGACGCCGTCCCTATTGCATCTTTTCAACGCGCCCGACGACTATGACGGTCTATTCGGCTGGGTATGCGGCTATTCCGCCGATGCCTTGTTCCTCGGCGAGGCTGCCGAGCGATTCACCCGCCGCACCCAAGCCCAGCGCGCAAAGGCGGGCGAGATTTCCCTGGGCCTGATCCTGGATCCTCAGCATGAGGCACTGTCGCTGTTGGATGTGCCAGGGGTGGCCCACCTGCCCTTGCGCCGAGCCAGCGAGCAGCCATTCAAGCTGATGCACGCCAAGGTCGCCCTGCTGGGTTTTCGCAAGGCAAGCGCCGATGCGTGGCTGCTGCGCCTGATCGTCTCGACCGGAAACTGGACTCAGCAGACGGTCGAGGAAAGCCTTGATCTGGCATGGTCGATTGAGCTGTCTTCCGAGGAGCTGGATGCGGACGCGCGCGATCTGCCACTGCGCTGCGCGGACATCAAGGCAGCATCGGAAATGGTGGGCTGGCTGGTGTCCCATTTCGATCTCCGCATCCTCGATGCCATGTCGGAAAATCCTTGCGCGGCGGACCGTGTCGCTCGGTTCAACGACTGGGTCGGTCAATGCGCCTCGCGCGCGGACGGGCAGGAGCCTCGATTCTTCGACAACCGCTCGCGCGGTTTGCTCGAGCAATTGCCAGACCGGATAACGCAGCACGCCGGCAAGGTTCGCCGCAACTATCTGGCCATGGCATCAGGCTTTTTCGAGGATTTGCCGCAGGCCGTGACGGATAGCGCGCCGGGCCAGGTGCCCACCGTGCTTGCCCGGATAGAAGACACGCTGCGCTCCCATGACATGCTGACACGCAATGCCCTGGTGGAGGTCTACGTCAACCCGGAAAGCTGCCAGGCTGTGGCCGTGTGCCAGGAAGCGATGGCAGAGCGCTCTTGGGCCGTGTTGGCGCCCGGCGTGCCCGAACGTATCTTTGGCCCGGACGCACACCGCACCCTGCACGCCAAATTCCTGCTCGGCGGCAATGACGTCGGCGATGCCTGCTCCAGCGGCTGGCTCTACCTCGGCTCGGGGAACCTGACCAACCCGGGCTTTATCCAACGCGCGGCACGGACTAGCGGCAATCTTGAGGCAGGGGTGGTCTTCTCCTTGCCGAGGACACCGTGGTTGGCATCCCGGGATCCCACTGTGCCGGCCTTGACGGTCCTGTTGCCGATTCAGGCCAATGGTATTCCGCTGACCATCAATGAACGGCTCAAGGCCGGCGATCCGATGCCGGAACACAACGATGCCTTCCTTGCCGCGCCGGTGGCCTATCTGCAATGGATGTCGACGCCGGACGGCGGATTGCTGCGAGCGCCCGGCCAGAATACCGAGGATGTCGAGGTGCTGGGTCCGGACGGAGCAGCCTGCGTCCGGACGGGGCTGGATTGGGTGTGGCCGGGTGAGGCGCCGCGCCAAGCCCGGCTGCGCTGGGGCGCGCCGGCTCACCAGGAGCAGCTGGTTCCCGTGATCGATGAGTACGGCCGGATCGCCGCTACCGAGCTGCCTGAACTGGAACTCCAGGACCTGGCGGCACAACTGCTGGGCTTTCCTGCGATCGACGTCGGCGACCACAATGGCGGCGACGACGATGACATGGATGCATCCGACAAGAAAAACCAGGCGCGTGGCGGTGGCAGCTCGTCGCAGACGGCCGCGATCCGGACGATGATGACGCAGCTGGAATTGATCGCCCAGAAACAGGTTCAAGTCGCGGACGCCGACTGGACGGCCTGGTGCCATCGCCTCGAGCAGACGCTGTGCCAGGCGCGCGGCAGCGCCGTGCTGGCCGATTTCAGGCAGTTGAAGATCGATCCACTCAGTTGCCTGCGGCAGCCGGCCTTCCGTCCCGACTATGCCCGCGACGCCCTCGACGCCCGCGACCCGCATGGCCGACGCTACGAGGAAGCGCTGCAACGCGTGGCCGAATCGTGGGACGTGCAGGAAGGGTATCTGGCTTTTGGAGAAGAGACATAATGGATTGGAACGCAGTCGCGAAGACACTGATCGCATCGCTCGATGCAACTGACGGAGTCCAGAAAGACGCGTGGTCGTTGAATGAAGGCCAGCGCCGCAGCCTGACGGCGCTGGCCCAGCGCATCTCGCAAAACGGCGTCGTGATCGCCGACGAAGTCGGCATGGGCAAGACCCGCATTGCCGTCGCATTGGCCCGTGCGGTCGTGCGCCAAGGCGGCCGCGTCGCCGTGCTGGTGCCGCCTGGTCTGGGTTTTCAATGGGCGCAGGAAATGCAGGACGGCGGTGTGGAGTGCCCGCCCCTGCTCAGAAGCCTGGAACAGTATTTCAAGCCTTGGGATTCCAAGGAGGGCGGCGCGCCGCTCTGGTCGACCCAAAGCGTGGTATTGCTGTCGCATCAGATCGCCAACTGGCGCATCGGCGAAGGCACGCGCGCGCCTTACTGGTCTTTGCTGCCCGTGCTTTACGCCACGTGGCGCAAGGCCCGCGATGGCCGATATCCAAGAAACTTCCACGAGACGCGAGAACTGTCGGACCCGCGAATTCGGGCTGCGGCCGACGATATCGCGGCATGGGCAAAACGCACCGGGGGCACCCCCGTCGATTTTTTGAACACATTGGTCAAAGAGGCTCCCTGGCCGGCGGCGACGCAACCTGGCCAGTACAGTTCCGGCACCGAGTTGCGCGTTGCGCTGGAACGCGCCGTGGGTATCGGCTTGGGCTTCTTCGATCTCATCATCATCGACGAAGCGCACAAGAGCCGCGGAGACACGACGGGATTGTCCCGCCTGTTGAACAACGTCGCCTTGGCCCCCGCCGACGGACGCAGGCTGGCCATGACGGCCACCCCGGTGGAACTGGACGCCGAACAATGGCAGGACGTGCTGGACCGTATCGCCGTCAAGACGGCCGACGGGCGGAGTTTGCCTGACCATGAGCAAACGACTCGCGCGATAGGCGATTACGTAAGGGCGGTCAATGAGGTCAAGATGCAACCGACCGACGCGGGGAAAAGACAAAATTATCGGACAACGGCCCGAGCGTTCGAGCAGACTTTGTCGCCATATCTCTTGCGGCGCGACAAACGCGAAGCGCAATCGGTACAAGCGTTCGCCCGCCACGCCGGACTGCCGCCTCACGCCTATCGGCGGGAACGCCCACTGATCGTCGATCCGGCGGAGCTGTCGCCCGCTTGGCGGCAGGTGGTTTGCGCGGGGGAAGCCCTGTCCCTCGCCGCCGCCCAGGGCACCGCGCCCCAGGCGCAACGACTGCGCTTGACTATGGGCAACGGCCACGGCATCGCCAAGATCATCGATCAGCTTCAGCAAGATGAAACCGAGGATCGTGAGCAATTGGCACTGGACCGTTGGCTGGGGGACGAACCCCATTCGGGCTCCGCCCGGTCCCGGCGCGTGGATTGGTGGCTGGACGTGATGCGCCAGGCGCTGAAAAATGAGAATGTGCTGCTCGACCATCCGGCCATAGACAGGGCGGTCCGGGAAATCGAAACCGCTCACGAAAAGGGCGAGAAAGTCCTGGTTTTTGGCCGCTATACCGCGCCGATGAAAAAGCTGGTCGAGTTGCTGAATGCGCGCCAGATGCTCCGGGCTTTGCGCGACAACACGCCCTGGCCACAGAGCGGCGTGCGCGAAAGCGAACACGACGCGGTCAGGGCCGCGCAACGGCAGCTCGGCATCCTGCGGGATGAATCGATCGACAGCATCAATGCGCAGTTAAAGCGTCAATATGAGGATCTTGAAAATCGTCGCCAGGCGGCACGTGAGCAGTTGTTCCATACACTGCGCGCCGGTTTGGCAACGTATCCCGACGACAGTGCTGCCAAACGCCTGTTCCACGCGTTTGAACGCAATCCGGTCGGCCAAGCATCCGTCACCCGAGCCGTGATGGAACTGCTGCCGCATGACGAAGCGAGTCCCCAGGATTGGGCCGACGCGTTCGTGCATCTTGTCGATGCGGCAAGGGAGCGCGAGGATGTCGACGAACGCGGCGAAGCGGGCTTGAACGAAGCTGGAGCGTCCGCCTTGTGGCCGAAGCTGGCTGAGAGCTTTGATGATGAATACCGCCATCCGCAGGGCGGCTTCGCGCGGCTGATGTACGGCGAAACCAAGCACGTTACGCGGCGGCTGCTGCAAATGTCCTTCAACCGTCGGGACAGCTATCCCCGAGTGCTCGTTGCGCAGTCAGTGGTCGGCCGGGAAGGGCTAAATCTACACAAGGCCTGCCGGACCGTGCTGCTCTTGCACCCAGAATGGAATCCCGCCGTGGTCGAACAACAGATCGGGCGCGTGGACCGGCTTGGCAGCCGTTGGGAGCAGCTGCTCGAGGAAGCTGTGGCGAACGGTGTCCGGGGTAGCGATCTTCCCCGCATCGACATCCTGCCGATTGTGTTCCAGGGTACTTACGACGAGCATAACTGGATGGTCTTGAAAGCACGCTGGGATTCGCTGCGGGCGCAACTTCACGGCTCGGTCATTCACGTGCCAGATGGCTATGACGATCCGCTACTGCGCAGGATTGCGGATGAAATCAATGATGCAGCCCCGGACTTTTCTCCCGGAACGGCCCCAGATTGAGACGCGGGAGTCCGGGCGAACTGATCGTACACCACAGCTATGGCCAGCCGCTAGCCTTCCCGTCAGAACTCACCACGTACGTCATATGCATATACAAAACGATAAAAATTCATTCCTCGCTTATGAATTGGGACTGCTTAGCCTCAAAGCAGCACTTTCCACGCGAGCAAAGGACTGGCCGATATATTCGGCGAGTCGCAAGGGACACCAACGAAACGACGTCAAAGCGGCCGTTCGTAAAGAACTGGATAGCCTTGCTACCCCATATGCCAAAGGGCCGGTAAGCGAGGATGATCATGTGGCGCTGATCTCCGTGCTTGCAGATCGACTTTCCTGCCAGCACGAGTCCTCACTTTACAAAGGTAGATTTCGGCACGGGGTCGCCCAAAAACTAGTAAACATTCACCTCAAATACATCTGGGCTGCTGGAGTGATCCCAGAGCCTCCGCACTGCCCAATCGACGGCAGCATCCGAGATCGCGCGGGCCTGAACTACGACTGGACCGTAAGCGACTCCGTCGCGGAGTATGAGGCCGCTATCGCAGCACTTAGGGCGCACGCGCAGCCTCGAACGTTGGCCACTTGGGAACTGCAGGAGTTTCGTCGCCGAGCGCCGGCATGATTCCTAACCCGTAGTTCCGGTGCCTAATGGCGCGGCTGAATGCAGTCGTTGAGTGCCTGCTTCTTTATGCTGTCGGCTACTGCCGCAGGCCGATTCTGTTGGAAGAGTCCCACAAATGACACTCGACCATGCTTTTGAAGGTGCTTCACCCCTTCGCCTTGATGAGATCGTTGTTCCAGGGGCGATCTGAAAGGCCGATCTTTCGATCTCAGATACCAGACCGGGTTTTATGAATAACTTATTGGTGGGGATTTCCTCATAAATAACGTATATAGTTACGTTTTGATTTATTTGGTTTGCTTTAATTTGGGATGCGCCTTGGCGAACGGTTGCGCCTGAGCCAGGTAAAACGTCTCGGCATGCCGCCAATGCCAGGCCGGCGGCTTGCCCCGGCTCGACGAAGAAAGACTTGCTCGGTCTTGGTCACTTCCTACACGTGGCTGGGCTATGGATACGTCCTGGGCACGGGTTACTCAACTCTGCAATCTCCGATAGACACGAATATGCTCAACAAGATGGACCAGCCTTACGACCAAGTCATCGCTATGGTCGATTGGTCGCTCGCCGAAATTTCCGGAAAGGCCACATTCAATGGCAACCTCGATCTGGCAACTGCGATTGACCATTCCAAGGCATTGCTGCAGACGTTCCGCGACAAGACGGTGGAAGACGTCGGTGAACTCAGAGAGCTATCCGAGTGGAACACATTTACCATTGCGCTCTACGGAGAGACCAATGCGGGAAAGTCGACCCTGATCGAAACCTTGCGTATTCAATTGGGCCACAGTGAAAAGCTGGCCACGCAAGAGAAATTTAATAACTTGATCAAGGATCTGCGCATCGACCCGAACGATCTGGTGGCCTTGGGTTCTGCCACCCAGACACTTGAGGCGAAGCTGGCCGACGAGCAGATCCAGGCCCAAGTAATGGAAAAAGGATGGCAGGACGAAGAGGCGACGTTCAAAGAAAAAATGGAAGCCCTGGGAACGCTCGCCAAACAGAAGCGGCAGGGATTTACGGTATGGAAACGGTTGATCTTCCTGTTCAAGAAGCTGGAAGAGGAGAAGATGCTGCTGGTGCTCCGCGCACAGCTAGGCCAGATGCAAGCCAGCAACGATGCACGACGGAAGGTAGCGGCCGATAACGTGCAGAAGGTCAGCGATGAGCTTGACCGATTGCGTGCCGATCTGGCCGAAATCGAAAAGGCGCTTGAGCGTCTGGAGCCATTGCAGGACGGCCGCATCATAGGTAATGGCCGCTCCGATTTCACATTGCAGTCCCATGCCTACCGCTTCGTGATTGATGGACAGCAATTTCAGTTGATCGACGTTCCGGGCATCGAAGGCGACGAAGCCCAGGTGCTGAGCGCGATCGACTCTTCGGTAAAAAAAGCCCACGCGATTTTTTACGTGACGCGCGCTGCCACGCCTCCGGGTTCGGGTAGCGAAGGCCAGGAGGGAACGATCGACAAGATCAAGCGCCAGCTTGGCAAGCAGACGGAGGTCTGGGCAATATTCAACAAGAGTGCGACAGCCCCGCAGATCCTGCAAGGGAAAACGCTCGCCAACAAGAATGATTTGATCGGCTTGGGCGATCTGGACAAATCGTTGGGTGCCACGCTTGGTGACGTCTACAAGGGCCATTTCTGCGTCAGCGGCATGCCGGCTTTCCTGGCATCGGCAACTTGCCTGCTTCCCAACAACCCTCATACGAAAAGTCGGCAGAAGTTTCTATCGGAAATGAGTGCCGGAGACATCCTAGACCGCAGCGGTATGCGTGCATTTCTGCAATTCATCCGTAACGACATATGCCGGGATTTTCGCAGGAAGATCGTTGAAGCCAACAGGAAGAAGATCGCCAGCTGCCTGCAGGAAGGCATAGATCGCCTGGTTCAGGCGCGCGACAGTTTCGCGCAGGCTGCGAAGAAATTGAAGGTTCAGTACAAATCCTCTGCAACCCAGGTCGACGATCTGCTTTCCGGAACCCAAAGGCGGCTCGATAGCGAATGCAATGACGCGTTGGCTGAGAAGAAATCCTCCATGCGCATGGCGATATACAACTATATCGCCACAGATAAAAGCAATGAAGATTTTAAGGCGCACCTGACAGCGACGCTGCAAGAGCTCAAGGTGACAGTCGGCCCCGACTTGGAGCGCCGTTTCCAGAAAGTGTTCGAGTCGTTCAAGAACGATGCGGAAGATATAGTCAGAAAGAATCAGAAGAACGTGGACGAGATTCTTCTATACACTATCAACGACCCGTTTTCGGCTTTGGATCTGAGCTTCGATACCAAGTTCGAAATGGACAACGGCATCAACATGTTGGGGCTTCTCTCGACTTTCGGTGGCGCCGTTGCGTTAGTCTGGGCGTCGTTCCTTGCCTCGAATCCTGCAGGTTGGACGGTCGCTGCGGTGCTTGGCGCCGTGGGTTTGGTCTTCAGCTTCTACAAGGCAGTGCGGAGTTTCTTCAGCTCCGACTACAAGATGGCGCAGCAGCGCAAGTCTGCGGATGAAAATCTCGAGAAAGTGTTCGAGAAATTGGCTGAAATGCTGAAGCAGAACATCGATTCTGCCAAGATCCAGATAGGTAGCGCACTGGATGAAGCCAAGAAGCAGATGAACATTCCCTACGAACAGAGTGACGGCACCCGGAAAGCCTTGGAGAGGATTGCCGCCGACATGAAGGCCTTGCGCGATAAAGTCGGCAAGGCGTCCGCCTTTGATACGGCTGCCGTTGTTGAAAACGCAGCGTGAGTACAGGAGTCTTTGCAAAATGACCAGCACAATTCATTCGTTCGAGCAGCAGAGGCAGAAGGCCTTGCGCATCCTGTCCAGCTTGACCGCTTTCGTCGACGAGGGGCTGGATCTCGGGGTCCAACTGCACGCCGAGTTGGTGGAAAAGCTAAAGGCGTCGGTGGAAAGTACTACTGACCAGAAGCTCAAGGTTGCGTTGATCGGCGGATTCTCTGAGGGCAAGACGTCGATTGCTGCGGCCTGGCTGGAGGAGCTTGATCGCAAGAGCATGAATATCAGCCAGCAGGAGTCATCGAACGAGGTCGCGATCTACAACTTCAAGGATCAACTGCAGATCATCGATACGCCTGGGCTGTTTGGCTTCAAGGAAAAGACCAATGCAACGACCGCTCAGATAGAGAAATACAAGGACATCACGAAGCGTTATGTGAGCGAGGCTCATTTGGTGCTCTATGTGATGAACCCGACCAATCCGATCAAGGAGAGCCATACCGAAGATTTGAAATGGCTGTTTCGCACGTTGAACTTATTGCCCCGCACAGTATTCGTGCTGAGCCGGTTCGACGAGGTGGCAGACATGTCGGATCCGGCCGAGTTCCAGGAACGGTTTTTGATCAAGAAGGCATCGGTCCTCAAGCGATTGGACGACGTGCTGAATCTGACGGCGCAGGAGCAGACGGATGTCAGCGTCGTGGCTGTTGCCGCCAACCCTTTCGATTTGGGCGTCGAGCATTGGCTGCAGAACCTCGGAGAGTTCCGTCGCCTTTCACGTATAGCCGAACTGCAGGCGGCAACACAGAAAAAGATAGAGGGCAATGGTGGTGTGTTGGCTCTGGTAAGTGAAACCAAGAAAAGCATCATCTCGGACATCATCGCCCAGCAGTTGCCTGCGGCAAAAGAGGCTTATGCCATGCTGGCTGACGAAGCCCGGCGCGTAACCGAAATCAAGCAGGGTCAAGCGATCGAGTTGCAGCGGGTTTACGGGAATATCGGGCAGGCTCAGGTGCGGCTGCGAGGCCGCCTGTTGCGCTATTTCGAAGACGTGCAATTGCAGGCCAAAAATGTCACGCTGGAGACGTTCGATGATTTCATGCACCGCGAAATTGGAAATGAAGGATGTCTGGTCGAGCAACGAATCCAGGAGATATTCAGTGACGAAGTGGGCGGGATCGCACGCGACCTGAACCGGATTGCAGTCAACGTCAACAACGAACTCGAGCATTACAACGACGTGGTTACCACGCTGGGGAAAAAGGGAGTGAAGTTCCTTTCACAGCCTGGCGTCATCACCAACGGCAGCGTCCTGGCGGTGCGCGACGGCATCAGCACGGCAACCAAGATGGTTGGCCTCGACATTGGCAAGTATCTGAAGTTCAAACCCTGGGGGGCGACGAAATTGGCCAATGGCCTGGGCAGTGCGTTGGCCGTAGTCGGGATTGCCCTGGAAGCATGGGATAGCTATAAGGCGCAAGAGCGCCTGCAGGCTTTTGCGCAGGCCATTGAAACCATGCTCAAGAATCTGCAGGAACAGTCCAAGGACGTCGTACGGTTGGTCGACTCTCCTGACTTTTCCGAGAAATTCTTTCCTGCCTTTGCGGATCTCAAGCAGCAACTCGGTGCCATCGATGCCGAAATGCATACATTGCAGGAGCGCCATTCCCGCTTCAAGAAGTGGTACGACTACGGCACGGTGATTGATGCACAGTTTCGTGAAATCAACGAAAGCGATCGGGTCAACTGGGAGCAGGTGCCAGATATCGTGCTTGATACGGCTCCCGTCATCTCATCGATGGCGCCGGTTCCCGCGCCCGTTGAGCCTGCTACCTCATCGGCTGCAAAGGTCTCGCTCTGGTCTCGGTTGTTTTCTTGACAAGAGCGTCTTGCCGCCGAAGCCCAATGCTATGGGTTGAGTTGGATGCGCCGCCGATTGCATTTGGGGAGTGCGGGGCGCCTCTTCGTCCGGCCACGAATGTGATTGTCCTCGAAGAAGCGACAAGCGATAATGCGCGCGGATTTGACTGGCGAGCGGGGTCATAATACCCCGGTGTACCAGAACACCTATCCAATATACCGGACGCGACTGCATGAAGGGCTACCAGGAAGGTACGCTCAAGAGCTGGAACGACGAGCGGGGGGGCGGCTCGTGTAAGCGTGTTCACAGCGTGTTTGATCTCATTGAAGAACCATAGCGAGTGCCGTCGCACAAGAGTGACTTCGCCCTGGGCTCCAGCCACCTTGGTGAATGGCCCCCGGTTTTGCGGAGGCTCCTTCTCTTGAGAAAATGCGAGCCATGAGCAAAAACAACGCGAACAAGTTTTCCCCTGAAGTGCGCGAGCGCGCGGTGCGCCTGGTGCAGGAGTCGCGCAGCGAGTACCAATCGAAATGTCCTTGGAATGACGTGTTCCCAAGTTAAATGAACCATTGAGGTTAATTTCTCATCTTGAGTGAACCAAGTATTCTAAACTCAGTGAACCAAAAATATCTGACTTATTGATTTTTAACGAATGATATTCCCGGCTTCAATGAACTCCGACAGCACCGACATAGAGTCCAGGGGTAAAAGACCTTCTTTCTGATGAGCCTGCTGTCGAAATTCATCCAACTGGGGAGTTACGTCATCCAGTTCGGGAATCGAGAATTTTCGATATACAAGGACTGGCGCGGCATCCAGCCGGAATTCGCCTCTGGAGGTCCGATTTCCTGTGTCAAGTTCAGGGTGACGCGCCGTTCTCCCCGGGATGGAGGCTTGCCTGCGGCTAGCGACGCGAGGCAACTGACGGGCACACGACGCCCGCCTGGTTCGGTATTGGCCATGCATGCCGAATACAGCTGACCAACGATGGTCGCTCTCGACCTACTCCGTTGTTGGCAACGGGCCGCTCCCGACCCTGAGCAGTCCTTCGACTCTCCCGAAAGCAGTCATTCGATTAGAGGCTCATCGAAAGGAAGAGACGCTTTCCTTGGCTCGTCGCTTCCCGAGCAAACTTAGTCAAAGCTTCAACAACCGGCTCGATGGCCGGACCATCGGCGCCCATGTGCACCATTTCGTCGTGTTTGGCCCAGACAGCCGATATGCCTGGAACGGCTTCTGGCTGCGCGGCTGAAAGCCTGCGCACAAAGTCCTCTGGGAACTCGAAGACCCATCGCTCTTGAGTGTGCGCACGAAGATGCTTTTCGCCTTCAAATTCTGTAGCGGTCGTTCCGCCGAGCGCGGACCATAGTCCGGCCAGCACCATGTTGTCCAAAGCTTTGAACTTCAAGATTGGCCAGTTGGCCGACTCGCCAGAGAGAATCGCGGGGATGTCTTCAGTCGAGGCAACCAGGATATCTGTAAGCATGTTCAGTGAGCCCTAATTTGTTCGGATGGTAGTGCCATCGCATTCGACCCGAAGTGCGATGTGCGCGCACGCTGACTGTGTCTGAATGGCGCCTACGTTTAGAGGGCAAGATAGCATCCGGCAAGCGACGGGCGCTATTCGCGCGGCGCGAGGGGTGTCAGATGCCCGCAACGCAAGCCGGCACTGCGATCCTCGCGAATAGCAATGCCCTGCGTGCACCTAAATTCGGGTACTACCCCTCTGGCACGAATAGCTCTTGAGTGCGTCTTGCACACCATACGGAGCCCGTTCGCCTGCGACCGTTCCTGGCCGGTAGCTGTCCCATGCGGATTTCCGCTTCCGCCCCAAAGCTGCCGTTCAAACTTCGCCGAGCAAGTCTGATTTGTAGCGGATGATCCTCCGGCATGTTTCTTCACGCGCTACTTCTTCGCGAGGAACGCCGCCACTAAGGCGTTTGCGTGACCGTGACCGATCTGGTGCTGCGTCTTTAGGCAGTTGACGAGTTCCATGTGTTTTAGCGGACCCGCATTCTGAAGAATGTCCATCCAATGCGTTATTGGCTTTTCATAAGTCTTTTCGATGGAAGGAAAGTAGGAGGCAGGTCCTTTTACCTTGGATGTCTCAACCATGGAATGCTCCGTCAATGGATGGAAGTGGGGTTCGTGCAAGGCCTGAGGCCAAAGCCTTGGTCCGGTATTCTGGCCGAGTTGCCTCCCCCTGCCTAGAGGACTATTTTTGACCGGATTCTGGCGCAGAAACGAAGGGCCGCTCCTGGCCAAAACCGGTCTTCAAAAAAATGGATTCGGTCCCAGAAGCGCATCTGCGCGATTTCGGAGGACGGGGTCCTGACGCGTGGATGAAGACGAATTATTCAAATCCCGGAACGGTCTGACTGCGGCCATTGAGTATCTGGCCGCAGAGTCGGGACGCCTGCGACTGGAAGCGGTGCGCCAGGATTGCGAGGCATTCGAGAAGGCTGCGCGGGCCGGTGTGCGTGCTTCGGGTGTGGCACGCCCGGGATGAGCACTGAGGATGGCTTAGCCACTGACTTACTCTGCCGTCACGTTATTCCCGCGACATGCCTGGGGAGACCGGACTCCTTGCTATATCGAACAGTGATTACATGTACTGAGATGGTATTCACCTGACACCGGCCCCAAGCCGGTGTTATCTCAAGCAGCCTCGGCCGGCACTTCATGCAGCGGCCCACGGGCCGCCGCCTGGGCGGCTGCTGTGCGTATCTTCTTCATCGGCATATCCATGATCGTTAGTCCTCATGATATGCCTCGCACACAAAATCACGGATAGGCCCAGGCGCCTACCATCAACCGCCATAGCATTGCGCGTAAGTAAAGTCGACCAAGCGCTTGTCTGAGGCATCCTGTGGCGTGGATGGCTCCACTTGGAAATGCCCGAACATATCGTCGTTGCAGATACTCACGTTCTTGCGCTGCGTACCTTCCTGCAATACGCAGGAGCCGCCAAAACTGTGATTACTCCCAGCGACGCCAACCGGTAGATCAATCAGCCGACTACAACCGATGATTCGGCCGTTTTGCTTCTGATGCGCCAACGATTGGTTGAACGATTCAACACGGGAGTTGGGATCACGAATCGACACAACATTAACGCATTCGCCACTAATGGTTTGGTTGCCCGGCAGCTTGCAGTCTGAGTACACCTCGCCATCGGCAATATGTTCCTCATTACGCGCTAGCATGGCGATGCGGGTTGTGTAGGCTTGCTGCAGGCAGGCGCTGTCTTGACAAATGTCACGAGCGTATTTAATCCAGTTGCGCTGTTCTTTAGTCAACTCTTTCTTGCCATAGGCATCGGTTGCGGCTAGTGCTGTTTCATAGGCCCCTCGCAATTTTCCATCCAGCGCGGATGTTTCGGCATCGCTACAGATCAACCTTTCCGTCGTGCCCACGGCCTTGTTGCAATCAAAACTAGCGGCTTGGGCACCAGTCCATAGCGTTGCAAGGCCCAACGTAAAGAGAAGCTTCATCGCAGGTGTACACCGTATCTTCAGTGCGTAAGCGGGTGGGCGTGTTGAATGCGGCTGGGTCATGATCCTATCTTCTCAAGTTGTATGTTGATGATGTCCTGCGTACAGCACAACACATCTCCCTCGTGACACGTCAAATCAGCTTAACCGAGCTAATGCACATCTCTGGTCTTGTGATCTTGTCGCTGGAGCATCAGAAGCATTCTTATTCCAATACCCGGCTCAGTTTTTACCAGATCTAAGCTGACGCCTGTGCCTTTATCAACTAAAGCGGCGGCTCCATCACAATCTTCTCGGATGAGCCATCGCTACTTTAAGCTGGGCCAGTTCGGTGGTTGAAAGTACCGGCCCCATGCCAGTCGAACGACTGGACCGAAACGGGGATGCGAAACGAGCGCCAAGGGCGTTGCCAGTCGCGTTGGCTGTGCATGATGTAGATGCGGCCGGAGGCGCGGTCGAAGCACGGCGTTGGGCTCGTCCAACTCCAGACGATCTGCGGCAGCATTGACTTATCGCCGAATAAATGACCTGGAGGGTGTTGGTGATTTCCGGAAGTGCATCATGGCCTGGCGGGAAAGAGATTTAAACTCAAGCCCAAGAGCAGCATATGGAGTGCATATGTACGACGTCGTCGGCGATATTCATGGCGAAGATCTAAAGCTTGAAGGTCTGCTCCGCCATCTGGGATATGTGCCGGCAGGGCGGGGCTATAAAGCTCCCCATGGTCGTCAGGCAGTATTCCTGGGCGACCTGGTGGATCGAGGGCAGGGGCAACGCCGGGTCCTGGAGATTGTCCGGGCCATGATGGATGACGGCCACGCCTTGCGCATCATGGGCAACCATGAATTCAACGCCATCGGCTACGCCACCGAAGATCCCCACAATCCTGGCGAGTTCCTGCGGCCGAATCGTGGCAATTCGGAGACGAGCCGCAAGAACCGAAAGCAACATCGGGCGTTCATTGAGCAGGTTGGAGAGGGCAGCCCGGAGCACGCTGCCTGGGTTGCCTGGTTCCGGCAATTGCCGCCTTGCCTGGATTTGGGCGGCATTCGCGTCGCGCACGCCTGTTGGGACGACGGCGCGGTCAACGCCCTGGCTGATGCCGGATGGACGCCCGGCAAGTCACTTGACGATACCGTGCTGCTGGCCACTCATCAAGACGGCTCGGATCTGGAGCGAGCCAGGAAGCTGGTCACATCAGGGATGGTGCTGGCGTTGCCTGCGGGCCGCTACATCGAGGACAAGGAGGGGCACCGTCATCATGAGGTGCGGCTGGCCAATTGGCGCGATTGGGCGAGTGCTTTGCATGAGGTCGCCTTGGTTCCCGCGGGTCAAGAGGAGCAGATTCGCGGCTTGGCCTTGCCTGAGAGCTTCAACCGGACTCCCATTGCCGGTGCGCCTATTTTCATCGGCCATCACTGGTTCAAGGGGCAGCCCAGGATCGAGAGCGGGAAGCTTGCCTGCTTGGACTGGTCGGCGGCTGCCGGAGGGCCGTTGGTGGCTTACCGCTGGGATGGGGAAGACGTGCTGTCTAACGAAAACCTGGTCTGGGAAAGAGGATAAAGCCGTCGAGAAATTCGCTGCGAACCGGATTGACCTCATCTTTCTTGATGAGCGGCGTAGCCGAGTGATCTCAATTCTAGCGGGGCCGTCCGTGAATGGCCTTCATTAACGTCGCTGATCAAAATCCCAAGTTAGGTGACATTTTTTGAGCAAAATCCCAACTTGAATGACGCAATGGGACCAACGTCAATGACGAACTTTTCATAACTTATTGATTTGGCGGTGATGTCATTCCCAAGCGCGCTGAACTTCGACACCGGATTTCACCTCTGGAGGTCCGATTCCCTGTGTCAAGTTCAGGGTGACGCGCGGCTCTCCCCCGAATGGAGCCGTTGCCCGCTGCTGGCGACGCGAGGCGCCTGAGCGGCACATGACGTCCGCCTGGTTCGGTATTGGCCATGCAGGGCTGGCACACCTGCCCAATGATGGTTGCTCTCGACCCACTCCGTTGTTGCAACGGCCGCTTGCGACCCGAAGCGGACTGGGCGTAGCAAATGCGCCGCCAGCCCCTGACCTAGCCGGTTCAGGCGAACAGCGGGCTACAGGAACCCGATCCATCTGCCCGCGACCAGGCAGCCAGTCCATAGCAGCAGCGAGACGGCGGCCTGGCAGCGCAGCGCGCTGGATGGGCGGCCTCCCTGTAAAACCTGCCCCCATGCTCCGCCCCGGCGCACGAGCCAGGCGTTGATCGCGCCCGCGCCCAGCAAGCCCATCTTCATCACGAATGCCGGATTCTGCAGATATTCCTGCGGACGCACGGTGAACAGCGTGGCGCCGGTCAGTACGGCCAGAGCCAGGCCGAGCGCGGCTGTCCTCGCCAGCACGGGCGCCAGGAATGCCAAGGAAGTGGGCTTGAGGGCGCCGAGGAGGCGCAAGTCCAGCGGAACGATCGAACCGATCAACAGGCCGATGGCACCGATATGAGCGGCGTTGACCAAAAGGTAGAGCGTTGCGGACCGTCGCAGCCACAGCGCTGGCGGCAGGGCCGTAAGCTGTTCCAGTGCCAACCGAAGCAGTTCGGGCATGGCTGAAGGCCGTGGGGCTCAGGGTTTCTTGATGCGGCTGGGATAGATGTCGTAGGTCTTGCCGCCCACCATGACCTGGACGGCCTTCATGCGCTTGTTGCTGGCGTCCTGGTCGCGGTTGCCGATGGCGGTGATGGGGTCGCCCGGCTTGGCCGACCCCTCGACGAAGCCCGCTTCCTTCGTCTGGGCGGGATTGCCGAGTTCGACCACCCAGACACCGTCGTCGGCTCGCACCCTCAAAGTGGGATGAGGCGGCGCGACCTGAACCTGCTCAACCGTGCCTTGCAAGGTCATCTGTTCGGATTCCGCCCACGACCACCCGTGATGCGCCAGGGCCGGGGGGGCGACTGCCGACAGCGCGGATAGCGCCAGCCCTGCCAATAACGCGCGTTTAGATAGCTTCATGTCGATGCTCCTGGGTTGCGGTCAGGCTGACGCCATGGCACGGCGCTGCGGCGGGGCGGCCAGTGAGCCAAGCATAGCAGCGGTACAGCGGTTCCTGCCACGGCGGGCACCTCCGGGAGGAGGTGAAGCGGAGGCTCGTGCAAGGTTGGCTGGCATTCGCGGGCGGGTTGACGTGGTGGTGGCGCCGCCGGGTACGCCGACTGGTGCTGAAGGCGTTCGCTTGATTGTGAAAGCAGAAGGCCCATGGGATGGCATGGGCCTTCTGCTTTTTGCCTTAGAACCGGTACATCGCCTGTAGTTGGAAGGCTTGTCCCGACACGTTGCCGGTGTCGAACAACCGATCATAGCTGGCGGTGAGGTCCATTGCCTTGCTGACGGGCAACGTCATGCCCAGGCCGGCCGAGAACATGCCGCGCGTGGGCGCCACACCGGGCAGCGTAAAGCCCGTGCCGTCGCTTGCCGTGGCGCGGAAGCCGCGGTTCGTGTCCAGCGTTTCATAGGCGTAGCCGACTTGAACCTGGACGACGGCCTGCTTGTCCGCCTTCATGCTGAAAGGAAGTCCCACGACCAGTTGCGCGTAGGGTTGCAGGCTGTTGAAATCCTGCGCGTTGACGTCCAGGTTCTGGCGGGTCGAGCCCGTTTCGCTGAAGCGCTCGGCGTGGAAGTACTGGTAGCGCAGGCCGAGACGCGGCGTGACCGTGACCGGGCCCGCGGCCAGGGGCAGGCTGGCTTGCAGGCCGGCGGTGATTTCCTGGCCCGCGGAGTCGTCCCGGGCTTTGCCAAGACCGGCGAAAGAGCGGCGCGACTGAAGGAAATCGTAGGCGGCGCCCACCGTCGCGGCGATGTTCACGGCGCCCAGGCGGCGGCTGCCGTAGCCGGCGATGCGCAGGGTGTCGATCTTGCCGCTGGCTTCGTCTTCGGTGACGTCGACATGGCTGTAGCCGCCCGCGATGCCCAGCGTCCAGTCGCCGACTTGCTGATCCAAACCGGCCAGGAAGCCGTAATGGCTATCCTTGTAGCTGGGCGCATTGTCGTCGCCGCGCACGTGGACGGTGTTGGAGACGATCTGGGCCCATGCCTGGCGACTGGGGCGCGCGCAATTGGCGGCGGACGAGGCTTCGGCGCAATCCTGGCCCAGGCGCGAGAGCAGCGTGTCGTTCACGCGCTGGCCTTCGCGCAGGGCGGCCGAGGCGACGGCGCCGAAGATGGTGGCGTTGGTGGGAGCGATGACGACAGTGCCACCGCCCGTGTTGCCGCCGTCGCCGCTGCCGGCGGCCAGGCTGAGGGTGCTGCCGTCGGCCAGGTTCTGCACGCTCTGCGCCAGTTCGGCCGGCGCGTTGCTGGTGACGCTGGCGAACCGGCCGGTCACGCTCGTCGCGTCGACAATGCGGTAGGACGTCGCGCTATAGGTGCCGGGACCATACAGCACATTCAGGGTGCCGCCCAGTGTCGCGGTGCCGCCTACTTTCAGTTGCGATGCGGTGGTAGGGCTGACGTCGATGAACAGGGTGCCCGTGGAGGACTGCGTGTAGTTGCCGTTGATTGTCAGCGTGCCGATGGAGCCGCCGGGGCGCACGATACCGTTGTTGATGACGTTGCCGCCAATGGAGCCGTGGCCGCGCAGCGTGCCCGCGCTGCCGACGGCAACGTCTCCCAGAATGCTGGCGGTGGAATGGTCGGCATCGCCGATTTCCAGCGTGCCTGCTTCCACCGACGTGCCGCCGGAGTAGGTGTTCACGCCGTTCAGGATCAACATGCCGCCGCCGGTCTTGGCCAGCGCACCGCTGCCCTTGAGCTCCGAATCGATGATGGCCGTGGCGTTGGCGTCGACTTCGATGGCTGAGGTGGCCGCTGCCAGGCCGACGGGGCCGCCGGTCACGCGGTAGCCATCGGTGGAAAACTGCATGCCTGTGACGTTGATCGGGCCATGGCTGGTATCCACGGTCACGGTGCCCGCCGTCGCGCCGAAGACGGGGCGCACATCGGTCTGGTCGAGCGAGCCGTTGGTCGTGCCGTCGGTCGTGGTCCAGTTCGTGCCGTTCGCCGTCCACGTGCCGGAGCCGCCGGCAATCGTGCCGTCGGCCACGGTGTTGGCGCCGTCCCAGTAATGGCGGCGGGCGTCGGCGGCCAACGTCACGGTCAGCGCGCCGTTGACGTCGCTCAGACGGGCGAGCAGGCCGTTGTTGGTGGAGACGAAGGCCGTGTTGTTGCCGTATGTGCTGGAGCCTGTCGGTCGCACGACCGCGTAGGTCTGGCCCTCCGCCAATCCGGTACCGTTCAGGCTGATCGCGGCATTGTTGATGGCTGCCGTGCCATTCACGGTCAGGTATCCATGGCTGGCCGGGTTGGCGACGGCGAATGCCAGCCCGCCGCCTGTCTGCGAGTAGTTGCCCGTGACGGTGATGGGGTTGTTGATTCGAAGGGTCGCGCCGCTGTTGATGACGGAACGGCCCACCGCGGCGATGTCGTCGTTCAGCAGCAGGTTGCCGCCCGAAAACACCAGGTTCGCGCCCGTCACCTTGATGAGACCTTTGTCGGCCCCGCCCAGGCCGCCGCTCGCGCCGGTGAGGGTGCCGACGACGGTGCCGCTGCCGCCTGCGATGGCGAGAGGAATGGTGCTGGCGGAGGTCAGGTCGCCCGCGATGAGACCGCTGTTGGCGATCGTACCGATCGCGCTGTTGCTATCGATCTGGATCGCCGCACTCCGGCCGGTGATGGTGCCGCTATTGTTGATCAGGCCCACGGTACTGGCGCGCGAAAGGTAGATGCCGGCATCGAACGATCCGCCCATGGCACTGCTGGGCGCGCCCACGATCAGGCCCGTGTTGGTGATGGTGCCGACCGTGCTGGCATCCATGAAGATGCCTGCGATGTCGCCCGAGATGGTTCCGGAATTGGTGAGTGTGCCCACCCGCCCGTTGTCCTGCGCCAGCAAGCCGAGCTGGCCCACGATGTGCCCGCCGTTCTCCAGCGTTTCGATGGCGCCGTTTTCGGTGACCACACCGAAACCCTGAAGCAAACCGCCGATGTTGGCGCTTTGCAAGGTGCCGTAGTTGGTCAAGCTGGTGATCGTTCCGCCGTCGTTCCAGATCCCCGCAATAGTCCCTCCGAAGGTACTGTTGCTGGAGATCATCCCGGAATTGCTGAGCGCGGCGATGGTGCCCTCGTTGAAAAGCCCAGCACGTGCCCCGGCGAGGGTGGCGCCGGTGGTGTTGACCACGCGGGTGATGCTTGCGCCGCTGGAGTTCACGATGCCCGCTACGGTGACGCCCGTTCCGGTGGATGAGAGCAAAACGTTGTTGGTCACTTCATACAAAATGGCGTCGTTCTGCAGGCCGGCCAGCGTGCCAACGATGGTGCCGAAGTTCTCCAGCGTGGCGCCGGGGTTGGTGATGGAGGCGTGCAAACCGATGTTTTCGCCGGAAATGATGCCGACGTTGTTGACCTTAAGGTTACTTTGCGTCCAATCGATGCAATTGACTTGGCCTACGACGGTCGTGTTGCCCGGGAAGTCAACAGCGACGCACGCCGCTGCATGGGCCATGCCGGGAAGCAGGCTGGCGGCCACGAAAGAAACACCCGACAGAAGTTGCATCGAGCGGGCAGGGGGCGCCGTCGAGCCGGCCCACGCGGATGCCTTGGAAAAGAAGTTGGTACGTTTTTTTCGGTTTTTCAGCTTCAAGGCAAGCTCCCGCCTGGGGCGATGTCATGGGGTGTCTGGCGGCAACCGGAGAAGCAATGGGCAATCCACGCTGCAGGCGCCAGGGTACGAGGTCAGACTGGCGGCCGTTCGGTACGCGCACGATCGCACCTTGCACGTTACCGGCGAAGGCGGATTTTCAAAGAGCGCAACAAGGGTGAATCTCGGGCTTAATTTCGCTTGGCGCGGTCGGCGCGCCGGCTTGGCCAATGGCTGAACCCGGCTGTTCAGGCCTCAGTCCCCGGGAAGCGCCTTGCCAGGGCCTGGCCGACCTCGTGCAGGACCGTCTTCCAGTCGCCTGGCGTGTGCTGGCGGAAAAGCCGCAGCGACGGATACCAGGGCGTGTCGGACCGGCGCAACAACCAGCGCCAGTCAGGCAGGAAGGGCAGCATTACCCAGGCGGGGCGATTCAACCCGCCCGCCAGATGCGCGGGTGACGAGTCGACTGAGATGAGCAGGTCGGCCAAGGACAGGATGGCTGCGGTGTCCTCGAAATCGGTGATCTCCGTGTCCAGCGCCACGATGTTCATGCCGGGCGGCGCCGCGGCAGCCTGGGCTGCGGCAGGGCCTTTCTGGATGGCGAGATACGTTATGCCCGGCAAGGCGAGCGGCGCCAGGTCCGCCAGGGCAAGAGAGCGGTTGGCGTCGTTGGAATGCGTGGGTCTGCCGGCCCAGGCCAGCGCCACCCAAGGCCGCGGCAAGCCGGCAAGCCGCTGCCGCCATTTCTCCACCCGGGCCGCATCGGCCGACAGGTATGCGACCTGGCAAGGCAGGTCGGCCATGCGCAGGCCAATCGCCATGGGCAGGGACATCAACTCGCAGTGCTCGTCGAACGGCGGCGGGACCTGGCCGCGCGGGAAGGCGTCCGAGCCGACGAGTCGCTGGGCGATCGGCAACAGGTCGGGATGCACTTCCAGCACGACACGAGCGCCGCTGCGGTCCCGGGCCGCACTGACCAGGCGTATGAATTGCAGCGTGTCGCCGTAGCCCTGTTCGTCATGGATGAGCAGTGTCTGGCCGGCGATGCGGCCTCCGCCCCAGCGCGGCCGCTGCACCTTGCGGTCCATGGCGGCGGTGTGGGACAGACTGTAGCGCCAGCGGTATTCAGACCAGCCGCGTTCGAAATCCCCTTGCAGGAGGAGCGTCTCGGCAAGATCGAAGCGTGCGGACAGGTCGCCCGGCATGGCCGTGGCGAGCATCGTCTGGATTTCGGTCGCTTCCTCGATGCGTCCCTGATGCTTGACCGCAAGCCCGAGCAGCCGCCACAGCGCGGTGGGTGCGCCGCGCGGATCGATGTTTGCGCGGAGCAGGCGTTCGGCTTCGGCGTACTGCCGTTGCGTTAGCAACCTGCTGGCTTGGCGAGCCAGTTCCTGCGCCGCTGCATTCGGCGGGGCGCACTCCGTGCGCAGGCGCGCCCGAAGTTCCTGCGCCTTGGGATGGGCCGGCGCGAAGGCCTGCAGCGCCTCAAGCCAGCGCAGCGCCTCTTGCGGCCGCGACCGTGCGGCTTCGATGCCGGCGAGATTGAGGTAGGCGTTGGCCAGGTGTGGGTTGCATTCGATGGCGCGTTGGCCGGCGATTGCGGCCGCGTCATGGTCGCCCAACTCGCCCAGCACGAAAGCGAGGTTGCTGTGGGCTTCTGCATAGTCGGCCCGGAGTGCCAGCGCCTGGACATACTGCTCGTGCGCATCATGCAGGCGGTTCATGCCCGCGTATGAGTTACCGAGGTTGTTGCGCGCCTCCGGACTGTGCGGCTGCATCTGTACCACCCGCTCGAGGCAACCGGCGCTTTCGATGTGGCGCCCGGCCTCCTGCAGGATGATGCCGAGGTTGTTCCACGCCATGACCAGCCCGGGATCACGCGCAGTGGCATGCCGCGCCGCTGCCTCGCCCTCTGCGAGCAGGCCCTGTTGACGGCAGATCTCGGCGAAGTTGCCGAAATAGACCGCCGGCGCGGAGGCTGTCCGGCATGCCTGCCGCAGCAGATCAAGCGCTAGCGCCGGTTTGCCGTAGGCGTGCGCGATCAAGCCCAGCAGGTGCGAGGCATCGGCCTGCCCGGGCGATGCGGCGAGGATCCGGCGGCACAGCGCCTCGGCCTGGTTGGCCTGGCCGGCGTTCCAGTGGGCGTGCGCCTGCTGCATGGCCTCACGCAGGGAAAGCGGCTTGCCTGCCTGCGGTTTTGGGGGTGCGGGCTTGTGGGCCATGAAAATACCAGCGGCCGCCGCTACGGCCGCCCTGGATGAAAACGAGGAGGGGGGATTCTAGTTGTTCCCTGGGTGCGCGCCATGCCGGTTGCCGGCCAGCATGTGGGACGGGGCGCATGCGCGGCTGGACGTGGGCGCGGTAGCTGCGGTGGGCGCGAGCATCCTGCCCGGAGCGATGGCACACGAAATCTGCCAAGGATGCCTTGTTTCCAAGGGGGCGTGAGCGAAGCCACCTTCTACAACTGGAAGAAGAAATTCGGGGGGATTGGGCCCTCGGAGCTGCGACGACTTTGCCAGCTTGACGAGGAATGCAATCGACTCGAGCGCCTAGTCGCGGACCTGTCGTTGGACAAGGCGTTCGCCAGTATTTTTCTGACTTGTAAAAGAAAGTTGCAAAATGGTATGGTGTCGCGCCGGGCTGGCGCCCGCCACATCGTTGCCGTCACCGCCCTGGGGCGTTCCGCGTCGCGGACGCCCCGCATCATTTGCAGCTTCGTTCGGAGGAGCAGGCCTTGAATCACGTGTACCGCCTGGTATGGAACCGCGCTATGCGCATGTGGCAGCCTGTGTCTGAGCTGGCGGCTCAGCCGCGCGGCGGCGCTGCGCCGACGGCGGTGTACGCGCCAGTGCGGTGGCGATTGCGCGCGGTGGCCGCGGCCTTGGGGCTGGGGCTGGCCGGGTGGGGGGCCGCGGCGCAGGCGGGCTGTTCCTCGGTAAGCCTCATGGTTACGTGCTCCGGGGCGGCCAATCCGCTGTTGCCGACTTACGCCAGCGTGTTGGACGGTGTGACTCTGACGCTCAACCCGGGCGCCGAAGTGGGCACGTTGCTGGGCATCGGCGGCACGGCCATGGAGCTGTCGGGCAGAAATGTGTCCGTAACCAATAACGGCAAGATCGACGTGTACGCATTGGGCACCGGCCTTGGCGTGCTGTCTTCGGGCCTGGTCATGGGTCCGCCGGAAGCGACAACGGCGGGATTTGGCACCTATGAGGTCGAGAACAAGGCAACCGGCCTGATTCGTGGTTCGAGCCACGACACCTACTTTTCGCAAGCGGCTAACCTGACGGGAATGGCGCTGTCCATCCACAACGGCCTGGGCGGGGTGACCAATGTCACCAACAATGGAACCATCGATATGAAGGCGCTGGCCGGCGGCTCCCGCCTCAGCGCGGATATGGCGGCCGTGGCGATCTATGGCGGCGGCGTGGCCACCTTCACCAACGGCATCGGCGGCACCATCAACGGCCGCGTCGCCTTTGAATCGGCCGGCGCGTTCCTGGGCAATCGCTTCACCAATGCTGGCGTCATCAACGGCAGCGTGTCGATGGGGGCGAACAGCAAGAACGCCTTTATTGCCGAGTCGGGTTCGTCGATTAGCGCGCAGGGCCTGACCACCGGGACCATCTCCATCACCGTGGTGCCGGGCCTGCTCTTTGCAAAGCCGGGCACGGTGGATGGCGGGGCGGGTGGCACTAATTCACTGACGTTCGCCGATACGGCCAACCGGGGCCTGACGACCAGCGTCGCCGCCGGCACGTACCTGAATTTCAACCGTCTGACCGTCACTGGCGGCACCTGGAGCCTGTCGGGCGGTCCGCTGATGTCCGCCGGCAGCAGCATTGCGCTCAATGGCGGCACGGTGCTCGTTGACACCAGCGGCGGGTTGGGCATCGGCGCGATCAATGCCGGGGGCGGCAGCATCGGCGCGTCCGCCGCCGGAGTGTCGATGGGCAACACCTTCACGCTGGGCGACGGCGGCCTGACCGCGGGTGGAACCAACGACCTCACGCTGTCCGGCGTGTTGACGGGCACCGGTCCGTTGAAGGTCGCGGCTACCGGAACCGTCACCCTGACAGGCGCCAACAACTACACCGGCAGCACCACGGTCGTCGCAGGAGCGACGCTGAAGGGCGATAGCACCAGCCTGCAAGGCGCTATCGACAATAGTGGCACGGTGGTCTTTTCCAGCGCGGCAAACGGCACCTATACGGGCGCGCTGTCTGGCTCAGGCGACCTGACCAAGCAAGGGACCGGCGTCCTGACGATCGCCGGTTCGCTCAGCCACCAGGGCGCCACGGCCATCGAGGCCGGCACCCTGCGGGTTGCTCAGGGCGGGATACTGAGCGGGCTGTCACGGCTGACATTGAGCCCGAACGCGGTGTTGGACATGTCGAACAGCACCAATCAGACCGTCAATGGCCTGTCCGGCACGGGTGGCTCGGTGTTGTTGGGCGCCAATAAGCTGAACCTCCAGAACCTGAGCGCCGAGACCTTCGGCGGCGTGATCGAAGGCACGGGCGGGATGATCAAGAGCGGACGCCAGAGGCAGACCCTGACTGGCGCCAATACCTTCACCGGCGGTGTGGACATCCAGGCCGGCACGCTGGCGCTGGGCGTGGGCGGCAGCCTGGCGGCCGGTTCCACCGTGAAGGTCGGGGCTGATGGCGAGTTCGACATCTCGGCCGCGGCAAATACCGCACTGGGCACGCTGAACGGCGCCGCAGGCGGCCGCGTGACCTTGGGGGCCAACATGCTGACGCTTGGCGCGGGCACCTACGACGGTGCGATCACCGGCATCGGCGGCTTGACCAAAAACACGACCGCCGCGCTGACCTTGAACGGCGTCAATACCTATTCCGGCGCGACCCAGCTGAACGCGGGCGCCTTATGGGTAGGCGGCACGTCCGCCGACGCCGGCGCGCGGCTGCTCAGCTCGGTGACGGTGGCTAGCGGCGCGTCGCTCGGCGGTTTTGGCCAGGTGACCGGCGACGTGACCGTGCGGTCCGGCGGCAGCCTGGCCCCCGGCGCCTCGGGCGGCACCTTCACCGTCAATGGCAACCTGACGCTGGCGGAGGGCAGCCAGATGGACTATTCGCTTGGCGCGCCGGGCAGCTCGGGTGCAGCGGGCGCCGGCCACAGCGTGCAGGTCAACGGTGATCTGGCCCTGAACGGCACCCAGCTCAATATCCACGACGCGGGCGGCTACGGCGCCGGCCTGTACCGCCTGTTCGACTACACCGGCTCGCTGCTCCAGGCCAACGGCGGCATCACCGGTCTGTCGGCTGGACAGACCTTACAGATCTTGACCCTATCCAGGCAGATCAACCTGATCAATTCGGCAGGCCTGACGCTCAATATCTGGAACGCCGACCGTACGGCCACGTCGTCGCAGCTGGGCGGCGGGTCCGGCATCTGGTCCAGGAACTATTTCAACTGGACGGATGCCGCGGCGACTTTGACTTCGACGTTTTCGCCGGTCAATGGGTTCGCGATCTTTGGCGGCACGGCGGGCACGGTCACCGTGGATTCCGCCGCAGGCGCCATCATGGCCAATGGCGTGCAATTCGCCAGCGACGGCTACCGCCTGAATGGTGACGCGCTCAACCTGGTGGCGCCGCCGTGGGGGGCATTGAGCGAGTTGCGCGTGGGCAATGGTAGCGCTCAATCGGCAAACTGGACTGCGACGCTCGACAACGTAGTGGCTGGCAACGGCGTCAACAAGACGGGCCTGGGCACGCTGGTGCTGACGGGCGCCAACCTCTACGCGCAGACGCGCCTATCCGCGGGCACGCTGTCAGTGTCGACGGACGCCAACCTCGGCGCGGCGTCGGGCGGTTTGGACTTCCAGGGCGGCACGCTGCGCATTACCGGCACCGCCTTCCAGAACACGGCCCGCGCGATCTCGCTGGGCGGGGGCGGCGGCGGGCTGGACATCGCCGATGCGGGCAACACCTTCACGGTGGCGCAATCCTTGTCGGGCAATGGCGGTCTGGCAAAGCTGGGCGCGGGCACGCTGGTGCTGACCGGCGCCAACACCTACCTGGGCACGACCACGGTGGCCGGTGGCAGGCTGCAAGTGGGCGACGGCGCCACCGCTGGCAGCATTACCGGCAACGCCGACATCCAGCCCGGCGGCACGCTGGCGTTCAAGCGCAGCGACCGCGTGGTCTACGGCGGCGCGATTTCGGGATCGGGCGACCTGCGCCAGGAAGGCAGCGGCACGCTGGTGCTGACAGGCGACAGTACGTTTACGGGCACTACCAACATCGCCTCGGGCTCGCTGGAGGTCGGCGACGGCGCCAATCACGGCACGCTGGGCGGCACCGTCATCAACAACGGCCGCCTGGTGTTCAACCGAGCCACCGATTCGGTGTTCGCGGGGGTGTTCGTTGGTACGGGCGCGGTGTCCAAGCTGGGGACGGGCACGCTGGCGCTGACCGGCGACAGCCGTGCCTACACCGGCACCACTACCTTGTCGGCCGGTGGCTTGCAGGTCGACGGCAAGCTGGGCGGTACGCTAGTTGCGACCACAAAGGGCACCACGGTGTCCGGCATCGGGTCGTTGAAAGATCTGACGGTGGGGGCGGGCGTCACGTTGGCGCCCGGCAACGCCGCGACGCCGCTTGGCCGCTTGAGCGTGCTGGGCAACCTGACCATGGCGCCGGGCGCGTCGTATCGCGTGGCTGCGTTGGCAGACGGCCAGCACAGCGGCGTCAACGTCACGGGTACTGCCCACGTGGCAGGAACAGTGCTGCACGTGGGGCAGAACGGCGCTTATGCGCCGTCCACCACATACACCATTTTGACGGCTGGCGGCGGCTTGCTGGGCCGGTTTGATTCGGTCTCCAGCGACTTTGCCTTCCTGGCGCCGTCGCTGGCCTACGGCAGCAACCAGGTGGATCTAACGGTGCAGCTCAAGCAGGTGCCTGATAACGGCAACGGCGGCGGCAACGGCAATGGCGGCGGCACGCGCCCGATTGAATTCGCCGATGCCGCCTTCACCGGCAACCAGCGTTCAGTGGCGCGTGCGTTGCAAAGCCTGCCTGCGGACAGCGCGCTGTACCGACGTGTGCTGAACCTGCCCAACGGCGCGCCGGCCGACGTGTTCAATGGCCTGTCTGGCGAGGCGCACGCGACCACGGTGTCGGTGGCGCAGGGCGTGGCCAACAGCTTTGTGCAGATCCCGATGAATCGCTTGCGCGCCAACCTGGGGGCGGGCATGTTGCCCGGCGTGCCCACGGCCCAGCTGGGCCTGGGCAACGCCGCCGCCTTGCCGCAATCGGCCGCGCAGCCTTTATGGGCACAGGTTTTCGGCAACTGGAGCTCGCTGGGCGGCAACGGCAATGCCGCTCGCACCACGCAGAGCGACAGCGGCGTGTCGGCAGGCGGCGACGTGGCCGTGGGCGGCGGCTGGCGCCTGGGCGGCGCGGTCGGCTATTCCAACAGCCGCAGCCGGACCGGCGACCGCGCGTCCAGTTCGCAGGCCGACAGCTATAGCCTGACGGTCTACGGCGGCAAGGCGTTCGATGCCGGCAGCGCCAAGCTCAACCTGAGCCTGGGCGCGTCCTACACCTGGCACGACATAAAGACGCAGCGCTACGCCGACGCCGCAGGTTTGCCCCAGACGCTGAAGGCCGACTACGACGGCAACACGTCCCAAGTGTTCGGCGAACTTGGCTATGCCATGCCGCTGACCGACCGCGTCACGCTTGAACCCTTCGTTGGCGCCGGCTTCAGCAGCCTGCGCACCCGAGCCTTCACCGAGTCCGGCGGCGACGCCGCATTGCGCGGGGAGGCCGGCCGCAACAACGTCACCACTGCTACGGTGGGCTTGCACGCCCGCAGCGCCTTTGAAAGCGCGGGTGCCCAGGGCCAGTTGATCGGCACGCTGGGCTGGCGCCACGCCTTTGGCGATGTCGATCCGGCCAGCACGATGTCGTTCGTGCAGGGCAGCGAGTCCTTCACCACCAACGGCGTGCCGATCGCACCCGACGCCGCACTGGTGGAGCTGGGTGTGAACATGGCCGTCAGCAAGCGCACCACGGTGGGTGTGATCTACGGCGGGCAGTTCGGCGAAGGTAACCAGCAGCACTCGGGTACGCTGGACGTGCGGTACCGGTTCTGATCGGGGCCGGGGGGGACGCAGACCCGCCCCGGCCGCCCTGACGAGAACCGTGAAGCCCAAGCGATGCTTGGGATTTCTCTCAATCAAGCTTGGAGTGCCCAAGGAGTGTCAGACTGCAATACCATAGACATCCGATCCGAGGAAACCGACATGACATCGCAGCCACAACGCTTCCTGGATCATCTTGCCGCTCACGGCTGGACGGTGCTGCGGACGGCGCCCAACTCGACGTCGGCGGCCGCGCCGGGCGATGCGCATGGCTATGGCGCTTTCCTGGCGGCATTCACTGACCTGCACAACGCAAACCAGACACGCTGGTTCCTGAGCACGGCTGACCATGACGGCACTGCGGACAGCGCCTTTTCCTGGCACACCCTGCGCGATATCAGCCTGGATGCCGCGCTGGACGACGCCGGCCGGCAGGTGGTCCTGGACTTCTGGCAACAGCACACGCCGATCTACATGAGCGTTGCCGGCGATTACGAATTTCTGGCGATAGAACGCGACTCGGGCCGCATCGTGCACGGCATCGAGCCGGAATTCGAGGACACCCGCGAGGTCGCCCCGAGCCTCGCGGCCCTGTTCGAAGACATGATTGCCGGCCGCGCCACGGCAGCGCTACTGGCTTGATTGCGTCTAACCGTGCACTGGTGGGCGGAAGTGTGTCCACTTCGCGCCCACCAGGCGAATCTTCATGCTGGTTGTGCTGTGGGCTCGGATAGCTTCTCTCCGTGCGGGCGGATCTTGAACCAAATCGCATACATGGCCGGCAGGAACACCAGTGTCAGAATCGTTCCCGCGAACGTACCGCCGATCAGCGTGTAGGCCAGCGTGCCCCAGAACACTGAGTGGGTCAGCGGAATGAAGGCCAGAATCGCGGCCAAGGCCGTCAATATCACCGGCCTTGCACGCTGAACCGTGGCTTCGACGACCGCGTTGAATGGACTCAATCCCTCCTGCTCGTTGTGGTGGATCTGTCCGATCAGGATCAGCGTGTTGCGCATCAGGATGCCCGACAGGGCGATCAGGCCGACCAGGGCATTGATGCCGAACGGCTGCTGGAACAGTAGCAGAGTCGGAACCACCCCGATCAAGCCGAGCGGACTGGTCGCAAACACCATGACCATTGCCGCTATCGAGCGTACCTGCAGAATGATAATAAGCAAGGTGAGCGCGATCATGATCGGGAACAGCGGCAACATCGCCGTGGTGGCTTTGTTGGCTTCCTCGATCGAGCCGGCCTGCTCGATGCGGTAGCCGGGAGGAAGACTTTCGATGATGGGTTGCAACTGCTTCAGCACAGCCATGGAAGCGTCCGGGGGCTGCAGACCCTCAGCGATGTCGCCGCGCACGGTGATTGTGGGCATGCGATCACGGCGTCGCAGGATGGGATCTTCCATGCGCACATTGACGCTGCCCACCTGGGACAGCGGGATGCGCTGTCCCGCTGATCCGACCAGCGTGAAGGCGCCGATCTTCGCAGGATCGAGGCGAACGTCACCCGCCGCGCGGCCGACCACCTGCACCGAACGGATATCTTCGCGCACTTGCGTCAGCGGCACCCCGCTGAGCAAGAACTGCAACTGCAGGGCGACCGAGCTGGAAGTCAGGCCGACGGCGTTGAGCCGATCTTGGTCGAGGGTGAAGGACAGGCTGGGCACGCGCGGCCCCCAGTCGGTATTGACCGTGCGCATCATCGGGCTGGCGCTCATGACGCCCACGACTTCCGCGGCAATGGCCCGCAGCTTGTCCGGATCTGGCCCCATGACGCGGTAGGCCACGGGGAACGGCGAAGGCGGGCCGAAGACGATCTGGGTGACGCGCACCTGCGCCTCGGGCGCCAGTCCATCCGCCACCGCCTGGCGCAGGCGGAACTTCAGCGCCTCGCGTTCCTTGTCATTGCCCGCGAGCACCACGATCTTGGCGAACGATGGGTCGGGCAACTCAGGTGCCATCGCCAGGAAAAAGCGCGGCGCGCCCTGGCCGATGTAGGACGTCACGATCCGCGCATCTTCCTGCTTCGCCAGCCAGGCTTCGACCTTTGCCGTGGTGGCGCTGGTCTGCTCGATCGAGGTGCCGTAAGGCATCTGTATCTCGACCAGCACCTCCGGCCGGTCCGAAGTCGGGAAGAACTGCTTCTTGACCACACCCATTCCGACGGCGGCCAGCATGAACAAGCCGACGACCGCTCCGGCCACCAGCCACTTGCGTGCGATAACGCGCCCGAGCAGCTGTCGGAAGCGGTTGTAGTGGCGGGTGTTATAGATGGCATCGTGCCCGCCTTCCACCTTCTTGATGTCTGGCAGTAGCTTCACGCCCAGATACGGGGTGAACACCACCGCCACCACCCAAGAGGCGATCAGGGCGACACCGACGATCCAGAACATGTTGCTGGTGTATTCACCGGCCGTGGAGCGCGCGAAGCCATTGGGCATGAAACCGATGGCCGTGACCAGGGTGCCCGAAAGCATCGGGGCCGCCGTGTGGCTCCAGGCGTAGGCCGATGCGGCCACGCGGCTGTAGCCTTCCTCCATCTTCACTACCATCATTTCGATGGCGATGATGGCATCGTCCACCAGCAGGCCCAACGCCAGGATTAGCGAACCAAGTGTGATGCGATCAAAGTTCTTGCCGCTCGCCGCCATGATGATGAATACGGCTGCCAGGGTCAGCGGCACGGCGGCCGCAACGACGATGCCGACACGCCAGCCCATGCTGACAAAGCACACCAACATCACCACGAGTAAGGCGACGAAGAACTTGACCATGAACTCGTCCACCGCCGAGCTGATGTTGACAGCCTGATCGGTTACCTTGGCCAAAGTCATGCCCAGGGGCATCGCCGCGTTGATCTTGATGACTTCCGCCTCAAGCGCCTTGCCCAGATCGAGACCGTTCCAGTCGTCGCGCATGACGACGCCTAACAGCAATGCCGGCTCGCCGCCGTTGCGCACCAGGAAGGTCGAAGGGTCTTCATAGCCCCGCTCGACGGTCGCCACATCCGACAGCTTTAGCGTGCGGCCCTGGGCGACGATCGGGGTCTGTCGAATCTTCTCCAGGTTGTCGAACGCCCCGTCGACGCGCAGGTAGACCTGCGGCCCCCTAGTTTCGATGGAGCCTGCCGGGGTTAGCACGTTCTGGCTGTTGAGTGCGGCGAAGATGTCTTGCGCCGTGACGCCGACGGTGGCCAAGCGGTCGTGGGAGAAGGACACAAAAATGCGTTCGGGCTGCTCCCCAATGATGTTGACCTTCTTCACCCCAGGCACGTGCAGCAGCTGTTGGCGCAGCGCTTCCGCCTCACGCACCAGCAGCCGTTGTGGCTCGCCCTTGGCCTTGAGGGCAAAGAGCGCGAACGTCACGTCGGCGTATTCGTCATTGACGATCGGCCCGATGACGCCGGCAGGCAACCGCTGCGCCTCGTCGCTCAGCTTTTTGCGGGCCTGGTAGAACTCCTCTTGCACGTCCGCAGGCGGCGTGGCGTCGAGCAAAGACACCATGGTGAATGCCAGCCCGGGGCGCGTGAATGTCTCGGAGCGGTCGTACCACCGTAGTTCCTGCAGGCGCTTTTCCAGTGGCTCGGCGACCTGATCCTGCATTTCCTGCGCGGTTGCGCCCGGCCAGGCGGTGACGACCGTCATCTGCTTGATCGTGAACGGTGGATCTTCCGCGCGCCCCAGTCCAAGGAACGCCAGAACGCCCGCCACGGAAATCAGCAACAGCAGGAACAGTGTGATCGATCGCTCGCGCACCGCGAGCGCCGAAAGATTGAAACGTCCCTCGCTCATGGCCGATCTCCGGCCGCCACCGTTGCGCCTCGTCCCAGCGGCCTGACGATCTCGCCCTCACGCAGCAAGTGCGCGCCCAGCGATACCACCTGCTCGCCAACCTTGAGATCGCCCGTCACCCGCGCCGTTTCGTCCGTCAGACTGAGCACCTTAACGGAGCGCCAGACGGCTTTTGCAGGCTCTCCTTCAATTTTCCAGACGCCCGGCCCCTTGCCCGGATCGAACAATGCGCCGATCGGGACTTGCAGCGATGGCGAGGTTTGCGTGCCCTCTAGGATGTCAACGGTGACGGTGGCCCCCAAAGGCGCTTGGGACAACGCACCTTCAAGTACATAACGGGCCTCGTAGGTGCGGGTGACGCGATCCGCCGCGTCGGACAGCTGCCGCAGTTTCGCCGCCACTGAGGTCTGCCCGTTGCCGTACAACCTGGCTTGCGCGGACGAGCCTAGGGACGGACGCAACGTCTCGGGCAGGTGCACGATGGCCTCACGCTGGCCTGCTCGCGCCAGACGCACGACCGGCTGCCCGGCAGCCACCACTTGCCCCGGCTCAGCAAGCGTCTCTACCACCACACCATCGACATCGGCCAGCAAAACAGCGTAGCTCGACGCGTTCTTCGCCACGTCGGCCTGCGCTTCGGCAGCCTTGAGTTGAGCCCGAGCCGAGTCGGCGGCGGCTTTTATTTGATCGTAGGCCGACGCCGATACAGCGCCTTCCGCGACCAGATCGCGATAGCGTGCTTCGTCGTCGGCCGTTTGCTTGGCGCGCGCCCGAGCCGCGGTTACCGCCTCCTGTTGCGCACGGGCCTGCAGCCCCAGGTCATTCGGATCCATCCGCATGAGAGGCTGACCGCGCTTGACGGCCTGCCCGGTATCGACGAGGCGCTCAGAAACCTTGCCCGCTACGCGAAAACCCAGGTCGCTTTGAACCCGGGCTGCCACGATGCCCGTGAACGAACGCGACGCGGCGGCTGCGTTTTCGACGGCACCGATCCTGACTAGCGGGGCCTCTGTACGTGGATCAGAGGTGGGACTTTCACCACATGCCGCGAGGGCAAGGGGCAACAGACAAATGGCATACGAAGCAAGCTGGCGCCGAAGCATGGGAACCCGTCCTGACGAAATAGGTTGCCCATTTTAATCAAGTGACTAAATCAGTCAATAGTCACAACGCATTCGATTAGGGGGTCAGACTACGCAATATCAGGTTGGATAACTGAGTCGTGGCTTCGTCGACATTGTCTAAATTGTGCTGCAACAACAACGGATTGATATACGGGCGCATGACTAAAAAGATGGCATTCGCCGTCTCGTCCAGTGGGGTCTTGCGCTCGAAATCGCCCGACTCGCGACCGTTGCGAACGATCTGCAAGACTACCCCTCTGAGGTGCTCTTCGTAGCCGCGTGTGGAAGGCCAAGCTTCACCTGCCGAAGTCTTGGCTATTTCGTAGAGCTTGCGATCCTGGAAGAACAATTGGCTACCAGATTCCACCAGCGTCTTAAACGTGCGGCGAAGCTGCTCGGGTGCAGAGGGCGTGCCGGCTACGGCCTCATCAATGGCCGCCACGATCGTGCTCAGGCGATTGGCGCAGATGACCTCGCCAATTGCCTGCTTGGAGTCAAAGAATTTATAGATGTAGGCCTTGGAAAAGCCGATCGCCTTGGCCAGATCGGAGACGGTGGTCTTTTCGTAGCCATAGTGGCCGAAATACTCGGTAGCCGCTTCGACAATTTGATTTCGGACATCGTGTTCCGAAGGCCCGCGAAGCTGGGGCGCAGAAGAGGGTGTCTTGGTCATGGCACGAGCTTACCTCGTGGGATGATCATTGACAACGAGTGACCATTTCGTATTATAGTCACAGCAATCTGAACTCCCCGAGGATCGCCATGTCGCCCCGTCGCTCTATTGTTGTTTTGCTACTCGTCAGCGTGGCGACTGGTTGTGCAGTCGGGCCCGACTATCAGCGGCCTGAGGCGCCGTTGCCGCAGCGCTACATGGGGCAGGGCACAACTGAACGCGGTCACAACGTGTCTGCGGCGGAATTGGCGACATGGTGGCAGGGATTCAACGACCCCCTGCTTACGCGTTTTGTGTCATTGGCGCTTGAGGAGAACCTGGATTTGGCGCAGGCGTCCGCTCGTGTCAGCCAAGCGCGTGCCGGGCTTGGGGCAGCCAACGCGGCTTTGCTCCCGTCGGGGAGCCTCAGCGGATCGGCCGCTCGCGCCTATCAGTCGGTGGAAACTCCGTTGGGCCAGGTGGTAAATGCCACGCCTGGATATAACCGCTGGGGCAATGCCTACGAGGCCAACCTGGGAGCAAGCTGGGAAGCGGACGTATTTGGCGGTCGACGGCGTGACCTGGAAGCGGCACTGGCCGACTACCAAGCTTCGCAGGCGGGTGCCGTGGCCACGCGCTTGGCCGTAGCCGCCCAGGCGGCGGATATCTACATCACTATCCGGGGCTTGCAGGCCCGCCTTGATATTGCCAAGCGGCAGGTCAAGACTCAGCAGGACCTGCTGGCGAAAGTCCAACTGCTTTACGACAAGGGGCTGGCTGCCGACTACCAGGTACGGCAAGCGGAAGGAGAACTGGCGCAGGTGCGAGCGACCATTCCCGTGCTCCAGGCGGGCCTGGACGCGGGCATGAATGCCCTGGACGTGATGCTCGCCGCCCCGCCGGGCACGCATCGGGCTGAACTCGAGGCCGTCGCGCCGATTCCCGCGATTCCACGGATCGCCGAGATGGGGACGCCGGCGGATCTGCTCCAGCGGCGCCCTGATCTAATCGTGGCCGAACGCCGGCTTGCCGCGGCAAACGCCCGAATCGGTGAAGCGATTGCCGAGTATTACCCGAAGTTCTCGTTGAGCGGCTTGCTGGGAAGTGCCACAGTGATCTCCAGCGGCAACTTGTTCTCCAGCGGCGCGAGTCAGACGTCGGGCATGCTGGGGCTGCGGTGGCGCCTTTTCGATTTCGGCCGCATCAATGCGCAGATCGATCTCGCCCAGGGGCGGGATGCCGAGGCACTGGCCGCGTACCGTCAAGCGGTACTGCGCGCTACCGAGGATGTCGAGAATGCACTTTCGGCATTGTTCAATCGGGGAGAGCAGGCCGCGATGCTGGCGCAAGGCGAAGCATCGCTTTCCCGTGCCCAGGCGTCCTCGTTCGCGGCCTATCAGCGTGGAACCGCCAGCCTGATCGATGTGCTGCGCGCCGACGAAACTCTTTTGCAAGTGTCGGATGCCAGAGCGCAGGCACAAACTGAATCAGCGCGTGCTGCCGTTGCTGCGTTCAAGGCGCTTGGCGGCGGTTGGCAGCCGATGTCGCCCGAAGCAAGCGTGCCGCGGACTCCGTCATTCCTTCCTGTACGCCAGGTAGTCCTGATGGATCCCGATATGGTCGGCGATGTAGCGGGCGTCGTGCCAAACCCCCCATATGAATGAGGAACTGCGGTTGGTGAGGTTGGGCAGGCCTAAGAAGTAGATGCCTTTTTCGGCCGAGATGCCGCGCTTGTGGATGGGGTAGCCCTTTTCGTCGAAGGTGTCGACATCGATCCAGCTGAAGTCGACCTTGAAGCCGGTTGCCCACAGGATGGTCTTGATGCCGGCCTCGGCCAGGTTCAGGCTGAGGATGGGGTAGGTGAGGCACTCCGGGTCGGGCAGCAGTTTCCAGGCGTCGGGCTCGGGCGGAAGGTCCAGGCCATTCTGCTCGATGTAGGCGTCGGCTTCGCGCAGGACCTCGAAGTAGTCGGCATCGCCCTGGGCGACATCGCGGCCGAGGTTGTCGGCGAAGTGCAGCACCCCGTTTTCGTAGGAGGTCGTGATGCCTACCAATTGGATGCCGTCGCGGGCAAGGCGCCGGAAGTCGACGGTCTTGCCGTTCTCGTAGCCGCTTACGGCGAAGGCGACGTGTTCGCGCTTGGGCTTTTTCTTGACTTCGTCCCACATGCCCAACGCACCCAGCCACCAGCAGTAATCGCGTTCGCGGTAGGAGCGGGGGGGGCGGTAGTGTTCGCCCACGGACAGGTAGACGGTGCGGCCGGCCTGGCGGAGCTCTTCGGCGATCTGCGAACCGGAGGCGCCCGCGCCGACGACGAGCACGGCGCCGTCGGCCAATTGCCCCGGGTTCTTGTAGGCCGAGGAATGAAGCTGCTGGATGCCGGCGCTTTCCGGCACGATTTTCGGATAGGTGGGGACCTGGAAGGGGCCAGTCGCGGCGACCACGTGCTGGGCTTCGATGGTGCCTGCGGAGGTGGTGACGGTGAAGCCCGGACGCTTCTCGTTGCGCTGGACGCGCAGGACTTCGACGCCGGTGCGCACCGGCGCATTGAGCATCTTGGCGTAGTCTTCAAAGTACTGGGCCATGCGCTCCTTGGGCGGGAAGACATCGGGTCCGACGTCATCGAACTTCAAGCCGGGAAAGCGGTCGTGCCAGGCGGGGCCGTTGGCCACCAGCGAGTCCCAGCGTTCGGAGCGCCAGCGTTCGGCGATCCGCTTGCGTTCGAGCACGATATGCGCAATCCCCATGGCGCCGAGGTGCTCGCTCATTGCGATGCCGGCCTGGCCGGCGCCGATCACCAGCGTATTGGTTTTTTCAATTGACATGTGAAGATCCTAAGAAATACCGAGACCCTGGTGCGTCTCGAGGCTGACACGACGATCAAGGACAAGAAAGCCGGCGAACCGCGTGCACGATCAGGGTGCGCGCTGAACGATTGGCACGCAGTGTGACCCCGAAGCCCTAAGTTGATAACTTCGTTTTTCGGACGGCTGACTTAGGAAAAAGCAAAGGTGTCTGTTTAGCGGGGCGGCAAGCGCCGACGCGCTTGCGCCGTCGTGATTTCTTTTTTCCGATGGCCCCCATCAGCATCGGCAACGCACTGGAAACAGGGCTTTACCGTATTCTTGACTGCACCAGAAACGCTGGCGCCGCAGCCTTGCGTGCCATGCGGCCACCGCCTGTTTTTCCCGGAATCTTCGCGCCGGGAAACTGAACTCCGTGAGTGCAGCAGCCATGCCGAATAGTCCCTATTCCTCCGATAGCTCCAGTGCCGTCCGCCTGGAGGGAGTGGTCAAGAAATATCGCGGTCACGCGGTGCTTCAACAGGTGTCCCTGAAGATCGAGCGCGGGGAATTCCTGACGCTGCTGGGCCCGTCGGGCTGCGGCAAGACCACCTTGCTGAACCTGATTGCGGGCTTCGCCGACGCCGACGAGGGCGAGATCTTTATCGACGACACGCCCGTCACGGCGCTGCCGCCGTATCAGCGCCAGATCGGCATCGTGTTCCAGAACTACGCGTTGTTTCCGCACATGACCGTGGAGCGCAATATTGCGTACGGCCTGCGGATGCGGCGCGTGCCGGCCGCCGAGATCGAGAGGCGGGTGCGTGAAGCCATGGCGCTGGTAAAGCTGGATGGACTCGGCGAGCGCAAGCCGCGCGAGCTGTCCGGGGGGCAGCAGCAGCGCGTGGCACTGGCGCGGGCGTTGGTGATACGTCCGAAGGTCCTGTTGCTGGACGAGCCATTTTCCGCTCTGGACAAAAGCCTGCGCGGCGCCATGCAGGTGGAAATCCGCGATATCCAGCGCAGGCTGGGCGTGACGACGATCTTCGTCACGCATGACCAGGGCGAGGCCCTCAGCATGTCGGATCGCATCGCCGTGATGAATCAGGGCGTGATCCGGCAAGTCGCCACGCCCGACGAGCTCTACCGCAATCCGCAGGATCCGTTCGTGGCATCGTTCCTGGGCGACGTCAACATCCTGCCCGCGCACTATCACGGCACCAGCGCGGAAACCATCCAGCTGCGCCTGGGCGCGGGGCTGACGCATATTCCCCGCCAGCGCCTGGTGGGCGGGTCGCACGAGGGCCACCGGCTTGATCTCTATGTACGGCCAGAACATATCAAGCTGGAAGCCCTGCATAGCGGATCAGTCTTGAGCGGCACGGTCGTCAACCACGTGTTCCAGGGCGATCACGTGGACCTGTACCTGGATGTGCACATTCCCGTGGAAGGGCGCCAGCACGTCATGGTGCGCACCTTCGACCTGAATTGCCTGCATGAATGGCCCGTGGGCGCCGTGGCGGGCCTTGCCCTGCCCGGCCACGGGGTCAGTGTCTTCAACGCGCCGTCCTGAAGACGGCTTCACGCGATGCCCTTTCCTGGTGGTGGCGCCTGCGCAGCCGCCGAGTTTCCATTCGTCCGCGAGGCACAGTGCCATGAATCAAATTCCCGCTGAAATGCAAGCCATCATCGCCCGCGAGCCCGGCGATGCCACGGTATTGACGCTGGCCGGCAGGCCCGTCCCGGCGCCCGGCCCGGGCGAAGTGTTGTTGCGCGTGCACTCGGCCGGCATCAACCGGCCCGACATCATGCAGCGCCAGGGCGTGAGCAAGCCGGCGCCGGGCGTGACCGACGTGCTGGGGCTGGAGGCCTGCGGCGAGGTAGCAGCATGCGGGCCAGGCGTGCCGGATGCCTTGCGAGGGCAGCGCCTCATGAGCCTGCTTGCGGGCGGCGGCTATGCGCCGTGGTGCGTGGCGCGCGTGGATCATTCCCTGACTGTGCCCGACGCGCTGGACGACGCGCAAGCGAGCGCCCTGCCGGAAGGCCTGTTTACCGTCTGGCACAACCTGTTCGAACTGGGCCGCCTGCGCATGGGGGAGACCGTGCTGATCCATGGTGGCGGCGGCGGTATCGGCACGCTGGCCATCCAGATGGCGCATGCCGCGGGCGCGCGGGTCATCGCCACGGACGGCGAACGCGACCGCCTGGACGCCTTGCGCGAACTCGGCGCCGACGAGGTGATCTGCTTTCATGACACGGATTTCGTGGAAGCCTGCGCCACTTTCACGCAGGGCCGTGGCGTGGATGTCGTGCTGGATATCGTCGGCGGCGATTATGTGCGGCGCAATCTGCAGGCCCTGGCCTTCGGCGGGCGTCACGTGAGCCTTTCCTTCCTGCAGGGATCGGCCGTCACCATCGAACTGCTGACCCTGATGCAAAAGCAGTTGAGCCTGCACTCTTCGACCATGCGTCCGCAGACCGATGCTGAGAAGGCCCGGATGGCGGTTGCGCTCAGACGCCATGTGCTGCCGTTGGTGGCCGCGGGCCGTATCCGGCCGAGGATGGCGCAAAGCCTGCCCCTGGCCGAGGCCGTGCGTGCGCATCAGTTGCTGGAAAGCGGCAAGGTGTTTGGCAAACTGGTCCTCAAACCCTGACAAACGGAGAATGGATTGAAACTGCTTTATGCCCCGACGTCGCCCTTCGTGCGCAAGGTGATGGTGTGCGCGCACTTGACCGGCCAGGCCGGACAGATCGAATGGCTGGCCAGCGCCGCGCATCCGGTCAACCGCGATACGCGTATCGCGGCCCACAATCCGCTGGCCAAGGTGCCCACCCTGATCCTGCCGGACGGCAGAGCGCTCTACGACAGCCGCGTGATCTGCGAGTACTTGGCTGAGGCTGCCGGCGATACGCAGTTGTTTCCGGCGGGGCCGGCCCGCTGGGTCGCGTTGACGCGCCAGGCCCTGGGCGACGGCCTGCTGGATGCCGCGCTGCTGGCGCGTTACGAGCACACGGCCCGGCCGGCCGAGATCCAGTGGCCCCAATGGCGCGAGGCGCAGCTCGTCAAAGTCCAGGCCTGCCTTGCGGATATCGAGTCGCAGGCAGACGAGCTGCCGCGAACGCATCCGAGCATCGGCGACCTGACCCTCGCCTGCGCCCTGGGGTATCTGGATTTCCGCTTTCCTGAACTGGACTGGCGCACGGCGCATCCGCGCGCCGCAGCGTGGTTCTCCGTGTTCAACGAATTGCCTGCCATGCAGGCGACCCTTCCCCATGACGCCTGAGACTGCCTCCATGACGACGCGAAGCGCCACCACTACCTCTTCCACGGTCTGGTTTCTGAACGGGCCGAACGCCAATCTCTACGGGCTGGATGCCAACAAGACCTATGGCTCCGACAGTTTTCCCGTGCTACAGCAGCGTTGCGAAAGCAAGGCCGCCTCGCTGGGCATCCAGTTGCACTTCGTCCAGTCCAACCACGAAGGCCAGTTGGTCGACTGGATCCAGGAAGCGCGCGGCGCTGCGCAGGGCGTCATCATCAACGCGGCTGGCCTGACCTATTCGTCGGTGCCCATCCTGGATGCCTTGTTATCCTTTCCGGGCAGGATCATCGAAGTTCACATGAGCAACATCTGGCGGCGGGAAGCCTTCCGCCATCATTCCTATATTTCCAAGGCCGCGGATGGTGTCATCGCGGGGCTGGGCGGCGATGGCTACGAACTTGCCATCGAGGCCATGTCCCGCCTGATCAATCGCGGCACCTGAGGTAGACCGGCCATGCACGCATCCCCCCGTCCCGCCGTGTCGGGCGCAATGATCTTCTATAGCGATTTCGACGACTACGCGGCCTGGCGCGATGCCATGCAGGCCTGCCTGCCCGGTTTGCGCGTGGTGCACGGCAACGACGCGTACGATCCGGCCGACATCCATTACGCGTTGGTCTGGAAGGCGCCGCAGGGATTCTTCGACCGCATGAAGAACCTGCGCCTTATCGTGAATCTGGGCGCTGGGGTGGATTCACTCGTCGGCCGCGAAGACCTGCCCGCCGAGGTGCCCATCACCCGCCTCACCGATCCCAATATGGCGCGCATGATGGCGGGCTATGTGCTGTTTGCCGCCCTGCGGTATGCGCGTGACATTCCCTATTTTGAAGCGGCGCAGCGGCGGGGCGAGTGGGCCTATCGCCATCCTCGCTCGCCGGAGACGGTGCGCGTGGCAGTGCTGGGCCTGGGCGAACTGGGCGCCTGTGCGGCGCAGGAACTGTCCCGCCAGGGGCTGACCGTGCTGGGTTGGTCGCGCAGCCCGCGCGACATCGAAGGCATCGAGTGCCACGCCGGCATGGCGGCGCTGGATACCGTACTGTCGCGCGCCGACATTTTGGTGGTGATGCTTCCGCTTACGCCGCAGACGCGTGGCCTGTTGGACCGTGAGCGTCTGCAGCGCCTGCCGCGCGGCGCGGCCCTGATCAATGTGGCGCGGGGCGCGCTGGTGGACCAGGCGGCCCTGACCGATCTGCTGCGCAGCGGACATCTGGGCGGCGCGACGCTGGACGTCTTCGAGCGCGAGCCGCTGCCGCCTGGGGACCCGCTCTGGGGAATGGACAACGTGCTCATTACACCGCACCTGGCTTCGGTGGCCATTCCGGCATCGGCCGCCGGACAGATCGCCGACAACGTACTGCGAGTCAGCCAGGGCCTGGAGCCCGCCAACCGCGTCGATCCGGCGCGCGGCTATTGAAGGGCTCAGCGGGCTCGCTCGGATGTTAGAGCTTGCGGATGTCAGGGTTCTGAACCCGCCGAGGCTGCCCTGCGCCATTCCGATGCTCGCCCCGAAGCGCAGGACCACCGGGCCGAGCATCGGAATCCTGCAGTCCGGACTCCGGCGGCTCAAGAACGAACCTGGCGTCACAAAATCAAACTTCCACATTCCACCCAAAAATTCTCTAGTGGTTGTCCTCGATATTGAGAATCCTGCCCAGTCCGAGGAAGCGGTTGGCGAAGATCAGCAGGCTGGCCGTCACCACGATATACACCACCGACAACGCGGCCAGGGTCGGGTCCGCAAATTCGCGCACATAGTTGTACATCGTCACGGGAAGGGTTTGCGTGCTCTGGGTAGTCACGAACAGCGATGCGGTGAATTCGCTGAATGACATGATGGCCGCGAACAGCCAGCCGCCGAACAATCCGGGTGCCAGCAAGGGCACGGTGATTGTGAACAGGACCCGCACCGGCGACGCTCCCAGGCTGGCGGCGCTTTGCTCCAGGCGCTCGTCCAGGTTCTCCATCGAGACGTAGACGCTGCGCAGCACGAAAGGCAGGACGAGGATGACGTGGCACAGAATCACGATGCCGTAGCCACGATCGATGTTCAGCTGCGCCACCAGGATCAACAGGCCCAATCCCACCGTGAAGTGAGGGATCACCAGCGGCGAGAGCAGAATCGCCTGCAGGATGTTCTTGCCGGGAAACGCCATGCGCTTGACGGCAATCGCCAGGCCGGTGCCGATGACCAGCGCCAGCAATGACGACCAGAACGTCACCACCATGCTGGCGTGAAAGCCGTCGCGAAAGTCGGAGTAGGTGAAAACACGCTCGAACCAGCGCCAGGACCAGGCCTGCGGCGGAAACGTGAGCAAGGCTTTTTCATTGAAGGAAGCCAGCACCACCACCACGACGGGCAGCAGCACAAAGGCCAGAATCAGCGTGATCAGCACCGGCGCGCCGATACGCAGCCACAGGGGCAGGGATTTACGGAGACCCATGTCAGTGTCCTCCAATGACCTTGAGACGGCGCGTGACGCGGCCAAGCAGCATCAGCGCAATCGCCGTAAGGCCCAGGCCCATGACGCTCAGGCTGGCCGCCAGGGGAAAATTCATGGACGAGAACCCCAGCTGGTAGACCAGTGTGGAAACCGTCGGAACGCGGCCTCCGCCGATCATCTGCGGCGTGGCGAAGGCGCTGAACGTCCAGGCGAACGAGGTCGTGATGCTGGCCAGGATGCCCGGCATCGACAGGGGAAGCGTGATGGTCAGGAAAGTGCGGACCGGCCCGGCGCCCAGGCTTTCGGCGGCTTTCTCGTAATCGCGGTCGATGTGCGAGATGGCGGTAGCCAACATCAGCACGACCACCGGAACGGTAACGTGCACCAGCGCCACCAGTACGCCAAGATGGCTGAACATCAGCGCCAGCGGCGTATCGATCAGGCCCAGCTTTAGCAGCATCGAATTGATGAAGCCCGTGCTGCCCAGCACGATGATCCAGGAATAGGTGCGCACGATTTCGCCCAGGAACAGCGGCGTGATGGAGACGATCAGGATGAAAGACTTGATGTAGCGGTTTCGCACCCTGACCAGGGCATACGCCAAGGGGTACGCGACGAGCAGGGAGAAGACTGTCGTTTCCACGCTCAGGCGCAAGGTGTTGACAAAGGCATCGACGTAGATCTGCTTGCCCATACCCGAGAAGTTCGAGAGCGTCAGGCCCCCGACATCCAGCGAACCGGGAATGAAAGTGCGCAAGCTGTACTGCAGCACGGCCGCCATGGCGACGCAGATGCACAGCGCGATGAAGCTGGCCGGGGATATCAGCCATCCCCGCAGGGTGGAACGCGCATCCATGGTGGACCCATCCTTCGTGTACGGTGAAAGCACGGCGGCGCCGCGGCCCGCAAGGCCGCGAGGCCGCGGTATCGGCAATCAGTTCATGATGTTTTCGGTAAACCACTTGCGCCACTCAGCCGTCTTTTCGGCGCGCAGCTTGTCGTCGATGACGATGGCCTGGGTATCCCATTGCTGCTTGGTCGTGAAGACGCCCGGCAGCGCGGCGTCTTCGGGCGAGACCTTGGCGTCGTCGATGACGGGGCTGGCCTTCTTCGCGGCCACGATCTTGGCCTGCACTTCCGGCGACAGCGCTATGTTCATGAACTTGTGCGCCAGGTCGGCTTTGGTGCTGCCTTTCATGATGGCCATGGTGTCCACCCCCAGGACTGCGCCTTCCTTGGGCATCGCGACCTTGATCGGCACCCCCTGGCCGATCATGTAATAGGCGTTCATGGACAGCACGATCTGCACGGGCGTCTCGCCGGCGGCGATCAGTTGCTGGCTGTTGGCATCGTTGGTGTAGAAGGCCTTGAAGTTGGGCTTCAGCGCCTTGAGTTTGTCCTGGCCCTTTTCCCAGCTGCTTGCGTTGCCGCCCGAGAGCAGGGCCGAAATGTCGATGATATGGCTGGGGTCGAAATCGGGCGCGGACAGCTTGCCTTTCAGCGCCGGGTTCCAGAGATCGTTCCAGCTGTTGAAGGTGATGCCGGCGGGAACCAGGTCGGGGCGATAGCCGATGGTGTACACATACGCCCAGCTGCCGATGTGGTACGGGCTGATCTTGGCGCGATCGACCAAGTGCGAATAATTGGGGATTTTGCTCAGGTCCAGCTTCTCGTACAGACCGGCATTGACGTAGAGCCAGCCGATGTGCGATGTGGTGAACGTGATGTCGCTTTCCGGCTTGGTGGCGAGCTTGGCCTTGTTCAAGCGGTCGATGGTGCCACCCGTGATGTACTTCACCGGCACCCCTGTCTGCCGCGTGAACTCCTTGGAGATGGTCTCATCGATAAGGTCCCGGAAGCTGCCGCCCCAGGTGCTTACCACCAGGGCATCCTGCGCATGCGCCGTGCCGGCGAGGGCAGCGCCGGCAAGCATGCCCGCGCAAATAAGTTTCTTGATCATGACAACCCCTTGTCTATGTTGTTGGCTACAGAACCTGTTCGAGGAAATGCTTCAGTCGCTCACTTCTCGGCGAGGCAAAGAATTGTTCGGCGGGCGCGGTCTCGATGATTTCGCCGCACTCCATGAACACACAGCGGTCGGCCACCCTGCGGGCGAAGCCGATCTCGTGGGTGACGCAGATCATGGTGATGCCGGTCTGGGCCAGGTCTTCCATGATGCGCAGCACGGAACCGACCGATTCCGGATCCAGCGCGGACGTCGGTTCGTCGAAAAGCATGATGCGCGGCCGCAGGCAGAGCGCGCGCGCGATGGCCACGCGCTGCTGCTGCCCGCCGGAAAGCTGGATCGGATACTTGCCGGCCTGTTCGATCACATTGACCTTGGCGAGGTACTCCCGTGCGGTCTGCTCGGCCTCGGCGGCCGGCGTCTTCAAGGCGATCTTCAGCGCGAAGGTGCAGTTCTCCAGCACCGTCATGTGCGGAAAGAGATTGAAGCTCTGGAACACCATGCCCAGCTGGCGCCGGACTTGCTCCACGCTTTCCGGGCGCCGGGTGAGCGCCGTGCCATTGACGTGGATATCGCCAGAGTCGTGCTGTTCCAGATGGTTGATGCAGCGGATGAGCGACGACTTGCCGGATCCCGAAGGGCCGCAAAGGATGACGATTTCGCCGCTGGATACCTCAAGGTGGATATCTCGCAGCGCGTGGAACGACCCGTAGAACTTGTTCAATCCCGAGATGGATACCGCGGGCGCGCATTCAGAACGGACGGAGGACAACGGCGGCGTGATGCTGGACAGGATGGCAGTCATGATGGTTCGCGCTCTGAAGGACGGTCGGCCGGGCGGCTCAGACTCTGGCGAGATAGCGGTTCAACTTGCGATCCGCGATCGAGAATCCAAGACGTATGCTGTTGGTAATGCACCAGTAGATGGCCGCCGCCGTGATCAGGGGCGTGAACGGGTCATAGGTGTAGTCGAACACGGTATTGGCGGCGGCCGTCAGGTCGACCAGGGTGATGGCGCTGACGGCCGCCGTGCTTTTCACCATGATCAGCAACTCGTTCTGATAGGCGCGCAGTACATAGCGCGCGACCAGCGGAAGCCGCAGTCGAAACAGGATTTGCGCGGGCTTCAGGCCCAGGGTCTGCGCGGCTTCGATGGTGCCCTTCGGAATTGCCGCCAGCCCGCCGCGGATGATCTCCGCCATGAAGCCGGAGTGCGTCAGCGCCAAGCCCAGCCAGGCGCAGACATACGCGCTGGAAAAGACGTTCCACAGAAAGGTATCGCGCACGAAAGAGAACTGCGGCAGTCCGCTATAGATCAGATACAGCAACACCAGGCTGGGCACTCCGCGGAAAAAGCCGATGTAGCTGCTGGCGAAGAGGGCGCGCGGACCCGGGCGGAAGCTTGCCAGCGCAACCGGCAGCGCCAGCAGCAGGCCGATGACTAGCACCGGCAGCAGCACGGCGAATGTCGTGCCGGCGCCGGCCAGCAGTTTGGGCAGACTCTCCCAGGCCACCTGGAAATCAAAGTGCATGAGACGCTCCCTGGGTCACGACGGGATGGAAGCCGCGCGCGGCCCACGTTTCAACGCGACGGGCCACGTAGTAGGTCAGCCAGGTCATCAAGAGGAAGAAGAACGCCGCGAGCAGGTAGTAGACGAAAGGTTCCTTGGTCACGCCGGAGGCGAGCTTGGCGTAGGCCATGATTTCCTTCAGGCCGATCAACGAAATGAGAGCCGTATCCTTGAGGACTACGATCCACATATTGGTCATGCCGGGCAAGGCCAGGCGCAGCATCTGCGGCAGGATCACCTTCAGCCAGATGGCGCTGCGCGGCACCAGCAGCACGCGCGCGGCTTCGAACTGGCCGTGGGGCACGTTCTGGATGGCGCTGCGTATCAAGTCGGCCAGGTAGGCGCCGTACACCATGCCCAGCGCCGCCACTGCCGCCATGAAAGGCGTGATCTCGATACGCTGGCCGATGCCAAACGGCGAGAGCAGGCCGGCGACGATCTGCGAGCCGCCGTAATAGAACAGGAATCCCACCAGCAGCGAAGGCACGCCGGTGAAGATGGAGGCATACGGGATCCAGATGATCCTGGCCAGCCATGTCGGCCGTAGCGTGATCAGGGCGAAGAACGTCCCGATCGCCAGCGCCAGCAGATAGGCACAGACGGCGACCTGGATCGTCATCATCGCGCCGGTCGCGAGTTGCTGCACGAAACCCATCGAAGGCATGAGGTATTCCTATAGCCTGTTCACATTGAAAGGCGCCTTGCGCAGGCCCTGGCAAGCGTATGAAACACGCCGCCTGATCCACCGCCCTCATGGCGGGCGGCCCAGGCGGGGTGCGGGTATGCGGCTAGCGGCAGGCCGCTTCCTCGGGCAGGAGCTCCACTTCCATATAGGGTTTGCGCAGCTTGGTGAAGGTGCAGTCCTTGATGATGGTGTCCAGCGTGGCGTTCATGCGGTTGAGCAGTTCGCCGCCGTCCTTGCGGGCAATCCAGCTTGAGCCGGCTTCGCCGCCACCGGTCCACAAGTCGCCACCCGCGAATTTCCAGCCCTTGCCCTGGGGCTTGGACAGGAACTCGTTGGTCCAGCTGATCTTGGGACCCAGGCTCATGTCCAGCCGCCCGTTGGCCAGGTCTAGCCGGATCTGGTCGGGGTTGTCGTAGAACACGATCTGCACCCCGCTGCCGAACGTCTCGGACACGTATTTGGCTTGCGCCGACCCGCGTTGCAGGCCGATGCGCACGCCCTTGAGCCCTTCGGGCGTGAAGGTGTAGTTCTTCGCTTCCGGCACCACGTAGGAATCCGGATTGAACAGCACCGGGCGGCCAAACAGCACCTTTTCCTTGCGTTCCGGCAGCGGCTTGGTCTGGCTGACCACGGCGTCCAGCTTTTTCTGCAGCAGTGCTGGAATCAGGGCCTTGAAGTCCATGACGACGATTTCGCAATCGACTTTCATCCGCTTGCACATTTCGCGCGCCAGGTCGGGTTCGAAGCCCGTCAGGCGACCCGAGGGATCGACCATGCTGAACGGGGGATAACTTCCCTCGTTGCCAAGTACCAGCTTCTCGGCGTGGGCCGGCGCCAGGACGAATAACGAGGCGCTTGCGAGTGTCAGCGCCGTGATGGTTTTGTGCAGATGCATCTTTTTTCCCCTTGCTTATTGGTTATCCGCCGTGGCGAAGTGCTTACATCGTGTTGGCCTTGGTCAGGTGGGCGTTGAACAGCGACCCGTAACCGGGCTTGGCGCCTGCCGCGCCGGTAAGTTCCAGGCAGTGCCAGAACGAGGCCTGGATGGCCGAGATCACCGGCTTGCCCAGTTTCTGTTCCAGCGCCTCGATGGCCCCGGCGGTCCGGAAGTTGGTGCACGAAACGAAGATGGCGGTGGCATCGGGGTGGTCGACCGAGATCACATGGTCGTAGACCTTCTCTAGCGACACCTCGGCCAGCGCATGGTCATCCGAAATGCCCAGGCAGGCGCTCTTGACGACCTCGTGGCCGTTTTCCTGCAGAAAGCGGATGGCGCGCTCATGGATTTCCGGCAGATACGGCGTGGCCAGCGCAACCTTGCCCGCCTTCACCTGCTTCAAGGCCGCGAGCGTGGCGGTGGACGCCGTGGTGATCTGCGGCCCTGGCACCCATTGCCGCAGCTTCTGGATCAGCGCCTGGTCGTAGGCGGTGCCGTGCAGAAACGAGGCGCTGGTTCCGCCGAACAGCAACACGTCGATGGGGGCCGCGCCGGCCAGGCGCGCGGCCTGTTCGAGTTCCGGCGCGTTCATCATTTCCTCGATGCCCTGCACGGTGACCTTGGGCAGCTTGATGCGCGCGGTATGGGTGGAAACCCCCGGACCGGACATGGCCCACATTTCTTCTTCCATCACGACGCTGGAGGCGATGTAGATCAGCCCGATGCGGGCAAGATCGCCAGAGCCGTCGTAGCGGAATCGGGGGTAGGCGGTGGGTAGGGGCGTTGAGGCGGTGTTCATCCGGTTTCCCTGCAAAAAGAGGTTGCTTCGGCCAGCGAAAACCAATGATGAGAGACGGGGTCCGAGCGACCAAGTCGCCTTTTCCGTTGGCATGGATCGATTTTCCTGATGGCCGGGCGAGGCGTCCCAAGCCATGGTGAGGGCGCATTGCCGGGGGCGCCGCCCGCGTCAGGATTTCCGAGACGGGACGCCGGAAAAAACAAATAGGCTGCCGCCCCGCTTGAGCCGACCATCAGCGGGCAGGTCACGGCCTTATGCGATGCCGCTTGCCAGGCAGACGCAGGGTCCCCGGATAAACCCTAATAATGAGTCGAGCCATGAAGCACAAGCGCATACGCACCTTCAATACCAAGGCAACCTACCCGGAACAGAAACTCGACAACGATCTGTGCCAGGCCGTCGTCGCGCGCGGCAGCACCGTCTTCCTGCGCGGGCAGATCGGCCAGAACCTGGACACGTCCGAGAGCGTCTGCATCGGCGATGCCACCGGCCAGGCTGAGCAGGCGATGAAGAACATCGACATGCTGCTCAAGGAAGCCGGCGGCGAACTGCAGGACATCTGCAAGATCACGATCTACATCATCGATCCCCGTTATCGCGAGGCCGTCTATCTTGTGGTCGGCAAGTGGCTCAAGGGCGTGTTCCCCGTGTCCACCGGCATCGTGGTGTCGGCATTGGCGCGCCCCGAATGGCTGGTGGAAATCGACGCGACTGCTGTTATTCCGGATTGACGCCTCAGGAGGCCCAGGTCATGACTTTTTCGATCATTGCCCGTTGTCCGGCCACAGGCCAATTCGGCGCGGCCGTCTCATCGTCGTCACCTGCGGTCGCGGCGCGTTGCGTCCGCGCGCGCGCAGGCGTCGGCGCGGCGGTCAGCCAGAACATCACCGACCCCGCCCTTGGGCCGCTGATCCTTGACGCGATGGGCCAGGGCCTCTCACCCGAACGCGCGCTGCAGTCCCTGGCCGAACGTCCTTTCATCAGCTACCGGCAACTGATGGCCATCGACGCCACGCAGGCGCCGGCCATCTTCACCGGGTCGAACGCGCTGGGCCGCCTGGCCAGCGCGAAGGGCGAGCACGCCGCGTGCGCGGGCAATATGCTGGCGTCGCTGGATGTGCCCGCCGCCATGCTGTCGGCGTTCGAGAAGACGCCGGGTTCGCTGGCTGAACGCCTGATGCAGGCCATGCTGGCGGGGCAGGCGGCGGGCGGCGAAGAGGGGCCGGTGCATTCGGCCGGGCTGCTGGTGGTGGCGGAGCTGGATTGGCCTATCGTCGACCTGCGCATGGACTGGGTGGAGCAATGCCCCGTCGAGACGCTTTACGAGGCCTGGAAGGTCTATGAGCCCCAGATCCAGGACTACGTTACCCGCGCCCGGGATCCGCGCGCCGCGCCAAGTTTTGGCGTGCCTGGCAATCTGTGACAGGCTGTGGAAGTTGGCGAGTGCGAGAAAACCCGAGGAGCGTCCTGCCCGCTGTCCGGGCATAGTGGGACACTTTTCCTCGGTGCGGCGCATGCCGGCGCCGGGCCACGGTGACGGTCCGCCAGCCGGAACGCCATCTCCCTCCAGCCTGCTCCTGTTTTCTCACTTCGGACTATGCTCAATCGCATTTCGCTGCGCCAGATGGAGTACTTCGTCGCCACGGCCAAGCATGGCAGTATCGCCGCGGCATCCAGCCAGATCCACATTTCGGCGCCTTCGATTTCGGCCGCCATCGCACATGTCGAAACCGAGTTGGACGTGCAGTTGTTCGTCCGGCATCCGTCCAAGGGCCTGGCCCTGACGGTGCTAGGCCAACAGGTCATGAGCGAATGCGAAGACCTGCTCGACCGCGCGTCCCGCCTCTACAAGATCGCGTCCGTCTCCAGCAATGCGATCCAGGGCGCCTTGCGCGTGGGCTGCTTTCAGTCGCTCACGGCCATGATTGCGCCCGAGGTGATCTTCGGCTTCGCGCGTGCATTCGACAAGGTCGAGCTGCATATGGTCGAAGGAGACCAGCAGTTGCTGATCGACAAGCTGCATACGCTGGAGATCGACGTCGCGCTGAGCTACGACCTGAGGCTGGGCGACGAGATATCGTTCGAGGCACTGGCGCGCCTGCCGCCGCATGTGGTGGTCAGCGAACTGCATCCGCTTTCGCAGCAGATCGCGGTGACGCTGGAGGACCTGGCCCGCCTGCCCATGGTGTTGCTGGACCTGCCTTTAAGCCGTGACTACTTCATGTCCCTGTTCGCGAAGGTCGGACTTGAGCCGAACATCGTGGCGCGTTCGCGCTCGGAGGAAGTGGTGCGGTCCATGGTGGCCAACGGGATCGGCTATGCCTTGTTCAACGTGCGGCCAAAGTCCACGCAAGCGCTGGATGGCAAGCGGCTGGTACGGCTGCGCCTCGTGGGTGAACACCGCCCCATGCTGCTAGGCCTGACGACCTACAAGCCGATGAAGCCGTCGCGCCTGACCGAGGTGTTCATGCAGCGCTGCCGCTCCTATATCTCGGATCAATACATTCCCGGCATGAGCGAAGGCAGTTTCTTCGATCCTTACGTGCTTCCCGAAAACAAATGAACGGACGGCGCGCCCCGCCGCCTTCCACAGTCTTGCAGGCCCATGTCATGAACAAACCGACTCCGGACAACAGTCCAGACCTATTGCGCGAATTGCTCGCGTTCCAATCCGTCACGCTGACGCCGAACATCGAACTCATCGAGCGTGTGCGGGAATTGCTGGCGCAGGCCGGCATCGCGTCCACGCTGGTGGCGGACCCGCAGGACGCCGGGCGCAGCAATCTGTACGCGTCCGTGGGCCCACTGGATGTGCCCGGCATCCTGCTCTCGGGCCACACCGATGTGGTCCCCGTGACGGGCCAGCCCTGGACCTCGCCGCCCTTCGAGGCAACCCTGCGCGATGGGCGCATTTATGGGCGGGGCAGCGCAGACATGAAGGGCTTCGTCGCCTGCGCCGTGATGGCCATGATCCGCGCCGCCCGCCAGCCGCTTGCGCGTCCCTTGCATCTGGCGCTGTCGTTCGATGAGGAAATCGGCTGCGTGGGTGTGCGCCATATGCTGCGGGCGCTGGAACACATGGAACCGGCTCCGCTGCTCTGCGTCGTGGGTGAACCCACGCTGATGAAGATCGGCACCGGCAACAAGGGCAAAGCGGCCTACCGGGCCTTGTGCTGCGGCCAGGCGGGCCACTCGGGGCTGGCGCCCCATTTTGTCAATGCCATCCACACGGCCAGCGATCTGATCAGCGCCTTGCGCGACGTGCAGCACGACCTTGCCGAACGCGGGCCGCGCGAGCCCGGCTATGACGTGCCGTACACGACAGTGCATGCGGGCACTATCAAGGGCGGCACGGCGCTGAACATCGTGCCCGCAGAATGTGAAGTCAATTTCGAGATCCGCAACGTCGCGCAGGATGACCCGAACCAGATCCTGGAGCGGGTGCTGGCGCTTACCAGAACGAAAATGCGCGCCGCGGGCGCCCGGCCCGATGCCGAGCCGCCCCAGGTCACGACCGTCAATACCTATCCCGGCCTTGCCACGGCGGACGACTCGGAGGCCGTCACGCTGCTGGCCTCGTGGCTGCCGCCGGACACGCCGCTCGTCAAAGCCGCTTTCGGCACCGAGGGCGGGTTGTTCCAGCAGCTGTGGGCGCAGACGTCGGTGCTGATCTGTGGACCGGGCAGCATCGAAGTGGCGCACAAGGCCGACGAGTACGTCGAGCTATCGCAGCTGGAAGCGTGCGATGCCATGATGGAGAAGCTGACGCAGTATCTGATGGCGTAAAGCCGGGATCCGGATCTTCACTAGAGGATTCAGTGGCGCCTGTTGCCTGCCGCACGCGCCACGAACCACGCTTCGGTGTGGTTAGTCAGATAGCGGCCATCGCTGCCATTGAATCGCGCGGCGGCGTCCGGCCAGGCTATCAGCTTGCGCTCGGCGCGGCGCGCGGCCTCGCCATTGGCAAGGTCCAAGCCGTAGACCTTGTGCGCCTGCGCCGCAGTATCGAAGGCGATGTCAGCAAGCGCAGCGGTCTCGGTGTCAGACGCCGGGATGGTGGCGCGAAGTTCGCCGTTCAGCAGGCAGTCGGGCGCATAGTTCGCTGGCGTGGCGCGCAGCAGGTTGATCAGCCCGCGCCCAACGATGGCGTATATCCAGTGATCGCCACCGGGATGGCGAACCACGTACCGCGCGTGAAAGTCGGATTCTGGAACGAGGTCTGAATCGACCAGCGTGACGAGGCGGCCCGCGCAGGCGGAAATATCAGTCCCATACACGGGCGTGGCGGTATGAGTTTGTTGGGACACATCGATGCAGCGAATCGCCGGCAATCGAGTGTGAAGCGCATGGAAGAACGCCACTTCGTCGTCAGCGGTCATGAATACGCCCAACTGGCGCGTTTTGTTGGTTCCCATCCCGGGCTCCGGCTCCTGGCGGTGTCCGAGATGGTATCGCTTTATGGAGGCGGGTCCTGTCCTTTTTGCGAACGGCTTCCGTTCAGGGAAAGGATTGATGATGACTCAAGGCGTGACCTGATACCCGCGTTGTTGCATGCAACTCGTGTAGGCCGAAGACGCGGCGGCGTTGGTTTGCGCCGTTTCGCGCCGATCCTGGCGCTGGCGGGATCCGCCCACCACTGCGCCGGCCACCGCGGCGTTTTTCGCCTTCTCTTGTCGATAGTCTTGCTTGACGTCGTCGTCGACGCGGTCAGAGAGCGCTTCGTGTTGATTGCTACGTACGCCCGCGACCGCCGCGCCGGCAACCGCTCCGGTCGCCGCGCCTCGGGCACGGCCGCCGGATGGCGGCGGCGCGGCGTTGCCTGTCCCGCCAGCTTGCGATTGGCATGCGGCGACGTCTTGCTGAGTCAATTCGGCAGACTGGCCGTTCATCGGCGTCACGGTCTGTGCGGTCGCGCAAAGGCAATAAAGAACTAGGGGAGCCGCCCCGGGGAAGATGGACTTTTTCATGAAAAACTCCATTCAGGTGATGGGGAGCCTGACCCTTTCAGTCTAGCTTGGCCTATGGGTACCGAGTCCCGCTCATCCATACCCAAGATGGGGTATGGACCTTGCCGGGCTTATTTTTTGCTTATTTATATCCGGGTAATATTGACGGATTAATTTAATCCGGGTAAAAATGCGTCCAGCGATTATCGCGATCAAGGATGCAACGATGAGCTCATTCGATTTGAACGCTGGCGCCACCGCGCCGCTGTCCAATGAAATCGACTTGATGGACCTGCCCGTGGAGGGCGCGCTGCCGCCCGAGCTGGAAGGGATGCTGGTGCGCAACGGCCCCAATCCGCTGCGCGGGCGCTTCGAGGGCAATGACGTGCTGTCGTGGTGGCCCCAGCCGGCGATGCTGCACGCCATTGAATTCCGGGAGGGCCGGGCGGCAAGCTACCGCAACCGCTGGGCTCGCACCCGGATCTGGGCGAGCGAACATGCGCCGCATCTGGCCGCCGACCTGCCTGACACCAACCCCAACGTCAACGTGCTGCGCCACGCCGGTGAAACGCTGGCGCTGGCCGAGGGCGGCGCGCCGCTGGCGATGACGCCGGGGTTGGACTTTCTGGGAACCAGCCGGCGTCATCCAGGCCTGGCGGGCGGCATGACCGCGCATCCGAAGGTGGACCCCGTGACCGGCGAGTTGATGAGCTTCCGTTCCCACTGGGAACAGCCCTGGTTGCGCTATGGCGTGGCGGACGCCGACGGCCAGCCGGTGCTGGACCAACTGATCGACGTGCCTGCGCCGTCGATGATGCACGACATGGCGATCACCGGCCGCTACAGCATCCTGTTGGACCTGAACGTCGCGTACGACTTTTCCATGCTGTCGCGCGGCTACCGCATGCCGCTGCGCTGGCACGACGAACGGCAGTCGCGACTGGGCGTGATTGCGCGCCATGGCGGGCCGATACGCTGGTTCGAGGTGGCGCCATGCTTCATCCTGCACGTGGTGAACGCGTACGATCTGGATGCCACGACGCTGGTGCTGGATGTGGTGCGCTACCCGGAATACCTGCGTGTGTCGCGCAGCGGCGCGGGCTTCGAAGAAAACCCCTTGGGCGTGCTGTGGCGTTATGTGATCGATCTGGCGCGCGGCGGGGTCAGCGAGCGGCAATGGGACGAGGCCGGCATCGAATTGCCGCGCATCAACGAGGGCCGCACCGGGCGCCCTTACCGTTATGCCTACGCGGTGCAGCAGCCTAGCAACGTGGAAATGCGCGGCGTGGTGCGCTACGACCTGGAAAACGGCCCGACCCAGCAGTATCGCGTGCCGCCCGGCGACCAGAACAGCGAGCCGGTGTTCGTGCCGCGTCCCGGCGCGCGGGATGAGGACGATGGCTGGGTGCTCACGTGCGTGTATCGCCAGGCCAGCGACACCAGTGACGTGGTGGTGCTGGATGGGCGTGATCTGGATGCGGGGCCGTTGGCGACAGTGCGGTTGCCGCAGCGGATTCCGGCGGGGTTCCATGGGGCGTGGCTGCCACGGGGGGATGGAACGGGTTAAGGCACTGGGTCAGCGCGTGCCACCCCGGCCGACAGGGCAAGGCACGCAAAAGCGATCACGGCGTAATGGGCCGTCAGCCGGTCCATCAGCAGCCCGAAGCCTGCGGCCCCTGCGGTCTGGCCAATAGCCAGGGCCAGAAACGCGATCGTCACGCCGGTGGCGGGCCGATGGGGCAGCGCCGCCACTCCCCACAGCAGATAGACCCCTGTCAGCATGATGTAGGCGGCACCGAATAGCACGCCGCCGCTTAGCGTCAGGGCTGTCGAAGTGCCTTCGACGCCGATCAGCAGAATGCTTGCCGCCATCGCCGTCAGAAACGCCCGATGCACCCCGTTGATGCCAAACCGCGCGATCAAATGGCCGGCGCCTGCACCTGCGATGCCGGCTGCGCCGATGGCGATCCAAAGCATGCCCGCGCCGGTGCTGCCCCAGTTGAGTCGAAGGGCGACAAGTTGCCCGCCAAAGGACCAGACCGCCGTGCTGGCCGCGCCCGCGAGGAACGCCGCCAACACCAGGCGCCGGAGCACGCCGTCAAGCGATGGCATGCCATGCGCGCTTGTTGTCGTACGGGGTGGGCTTCGCGGCAGGGTCAGCGCCACGGCGAATGCCAGGGCGATCGCGGCGGCGGCAAACCCCGCGAACGCAAAGCGCCATAGGTCGCCCATCATTAGCGCCACGGCGCCCGACAAGGCAACGCCTGCACCGGTGCCGGCGTTGATGATCGTGTTGGTCGCGTCCTGCCGATCGGGCCTGACTGCCGCAGCCACTGCCGCCGCCAGCGGCGGCGAAGCCAGCCCCGTGCTTGATCCGGCCAGCATGACGGCGCCGGCAAGCCAGGCGGGCGAGGGCGCTGCCGCGATGCCCGCCATGCCTGCTGCTGCGATCAGCGCGGCGCCGATGGCCACAGCGCGCGCGCCGATTCGTTCGGTCAGCCACGCGGACAGCGTGACCGCAATGCAATATGTCAGGAACGCCGCGCCTGAAATCAACCCGCTCAAGGTCGACGACAAAGTCAGGTCCGCATCGATCCGGGGCAGAAACAACCCGAACGCGAAGCGGGCAAACCCGTAGCAGACGGCGATCAGCGCGAAGCCCGTTGCACCCAGCTTAAGCCCCGGGTTCATGGGCTCGTCCGTACCAGGGTCAGACCTGGCGCCGGCGTCACTCGGCATCCAACGAAACGAGACTTCCGCCTTCGGCCTGCAAGCGAGACAGATATGTGCGGTGATCGATGACTTGGAAGGGGAAATACAAGCCGGCCGGGGTCGGCGTATTGCCGTCCAGGCCCGCCAGCCGCTCAAGAATCATGCTGACGCCCAGTGCGGTCAGGTGGGCGGCGCCGCGCGGATGGACGACGGCATGGCGCGTGTGCTGCGCTAGCCCGTCATGATCCTTGCCTGACAGTTCGATGATGATTTCCGTCGATTTTGGTTCGCCGCGACGCCGGGACGAACTGATTCCGGTCGCGATGTTGAACTGCACGTTCGGCGCCCCGGTTGCGGCCGCCAGGCCGGCAACATCGATAGACGAGAAGCCGGTCCCTTGCATCGTCGTGCCATCGATGGCGCGGAATTCGGCTTTGGCATCGTCTTCATCGCGCCAGATATAACGGCCGTCCCGACGCGTCAGTGCCGCGGGCATCATGCGGTTCAGGCGCTCGAAATCCTCGGCGACGGCGGGGCCGCCGCCATCCTGCTCATCGACAAGCGCACCGATCTTGATGTCGTGCAGCTGCGCGTAGGCTTTCGCGCACGCGAACGTAGCGATTGTCGTGGCGCCCACCAGCCATTCGTAGCCCAGCACGATCGCGCCAGCGTCGGGCGCCTGCATAAACGCCGCGACTTCGGGGGCGATTTCATAGATGCCGGAAGAAATGCCCAGGTGGGGCAGGTTGCGACCTTGCGCGTAGCGCAGTCCGGCCAGTCGATCATCCGCGTAAAACACCGCGACGGCTGCTACCGGGCGATCACGCAGGCCAAGGTCTTCTGCGCTGGGGTCAATCGCCACCCCCTCGGCGTTACCCAAGTCGCTCGCGGCTTGGGCACTTTTTACCGCGTCGCGCCCGCCGATCAGCAGCGGCACATCAGGGTAGACGGCGCGCAGTGCGCCTGCGCTCAAGCGGCCGATAGCGCCTGTACCGCCCATCAACAAAACAGGTTTTGTCATCAAGGTACCTCCGGACGTGGGCCCCGGCGCAGGCGTGCAAGGGATGACCAAGCCGCACCCTGGAACATGCGGTGCTAGCGAACGGGTCATCCCCCGGCACGATCAGCCTGCCGTGGCGGGTACCGGCGTGTTCAGCAACTGCTGTTCCCACAGATAGGCAATGCCGCTACCGGCGGCATGCTGAACGAGGATGTCGGTCAGCCCGGCGGCGGTGTCGGCGCGCGCCCAGTCGCGTTGCCACTCGGCGGCCACCGCCATCCACGTCATCAGATTCACGCCGGCCGCCGCCATGCGTTGGAGGGCGACTTCGTGCGCTTCGACCGACACGCCGCCGGAGGCATCGGTGACGACCGTCACATCCCAACCTTCGCCCGCCGCCTGGATCGCTGGCATTGCGACGCAGACCTCCGTCCACAGCCCGGCGATGATCAACTGCTTGCGGCCTGTGGCCTTGGCCGCGTCGACCACTTTTTTGTCTTCCCACGTGTTGATGAACGTGCGATCTATGACTTCCTGGCCGGGAAACACATCGGTGATCTGGGGAAAGATGACACCGCCCCGCGCCGCGATCACGCTCGTCAGAATCGTGGGCACGCCGAAGACCTTGGCGGCCTTTGTCAACGCCGTCGAGTTGTTGACCACGGCATGCGGGTCGTGGCTGTTCAGGTTGGTGAGTTGATAAGGCTGGTGGTCGATCAGGACGAGTACCGAATCCTCAGGACGGAGAAGCGAATCGAGGCCATTACGAAAAGTCATTAGTGATCCCTGGTTTGCTGTGGTTGCGAAGATTGCATTGCGAGTCGCGCTGCAAGTGCCTTCCGGAAAGCGTGCGCTTGTGGCGACGTTGCCCGGATCCCGCATTATGTTTTCGCGCATCTTGATGCGGTAGTTCCGTTCCAAGGCAAGCTGTGTCGCACAAACGGGAACACCACCACGGTAGGCTGCCGCAACGCGGAGCAGGCTGATTCGACGCGGGTCACGTAGTGCTATCCTGCGGCGAACTGCGTCGCAAAACGGGGAGCCACGCAAATTGGATATCGAAGAACTTCAGACCTTCATCGAAGTCGCCGATGCGGGCGGCGTATCGCCCGCTGCGCTTAGACTAGGCATTTCCAAATCGATCGTCAGCCGTCGGTTGCTGCGCTTGGAAACGGAGCTTGGCGTCCAGTTGCTTGCGCGAACCACACGCGGGGCAGCGCTTACCGAGGCCGGGGCGATTTTCCGGGACCATGCGGCCAGGGCCTGCGCTGAGATCGATATCGCCCGGGAAACGATCGTGCCCGCCGGCGAGCTGCATGGCCGCTTGCGAGTCGCCGTGCCGGTGTCGTTCGGCCTGACGCATTTTGCGCCGGTGGTCGCGGAGTTGGCGCGACGCCACCCCAGGCTTCATGTCCAGACCTGCTACAGCGATCGCTTCGTTGATCTCATCGCTGAAGGGTACGACTGTGCGATACGGGTGGGCTATCTGCAGGACTCCAACCTGATCGCACGGCGCGTTGGTCCCATTCACGGCAAGCTGCTCGCCAGCCCCCGCTACATCCAGGCGCATGGGGCGCCCGAGGCGCCAGACCAACTCGCCGCGCATGAGGCCCTTATGCAGGGCACCGAGACCTGGCAGTTCATGGATGGCGACAAGACCATCACGGTCCGCCCGCAAGGGCGCTTCAAGGCCGACAACGGCGCGGCCTTGGTCGCCGCCGCGACGGCCGGGCTCGGGGTCGCTTATCTGCCCGATTGCCTCACCCATGACTACGTGGCCTCCGGTGCGCTGGTGCCCATCATGACCCGTTATCCCCCGCCACCTGCCGGCGCCTACGTGATCCGCCCGCCGGGCCAGCATCCCGCACGAAAGATACGTGTCTTGACGGAGCTGTTGATCGAACATTTCGGGCCGTCGCCGCATTTTGCGGGGAGCTGAGGTGGAGGGAAGGGGGCGGAAGCGACGCCTCGTACGTTATGAAGAAACCGTGGCAGATGTGCGCTGACAGCGCTATTGCGACGTGGTCAGAAATCTGGCGATCAACCCGACCGTGGCGCCGGTGCTCTCTTCCATCAACCAGTGCCCGGCACCTGGCACGACTTCTCCGCGCACATTGGTCGCCGCATTGCGCATGACAATCGCCATGTTGTCGCCGAAGGACTTCTCGCCACCGATGGCAAGCACTGGCATGCCGAGCTTGGTTTTGGAGAATGCGATGTTGTCAGCGACATCGCTCTTGGCGATCGCGTTGAACTGCGCGAAGGAGGCGCGCATGGCGCCCGGCTGGGAATAAAGCTTGGTGTAGTGCCGTCGCGTCGCTTCGTCGATTTTTGAAGGCGTGCCGGCAAACTCGTTCCAGAACCGGTCCAGATAGATGCGTTCGCGGCCGGCGACCAGACGCTCGAAATCGGGGCCGCCGGCGTTGAAGTGCCACAGCGCCGGCCACAGGATGATCTGGTCCCAAGGCGCGATGCCTGGCACGGGGGCGTCCATCACGACAAGTTTGTCGACCTTGTCGGGATAGCTCGCCGCATACGCATAGGCGACCATCGTGCCAATGTCATGGCCGACGACGGCGGTCTTGTCCTGCTTGAACGCCGTCACGACCGTGCGTATGTCGACCGCCTGTGACTTCTTGTCGTAGCCGCCGGCGGGCTTTGACGATTTGCCCATGCCGCGGAGGTCCGGCACGATCACCAGGTGCGTCTTCGCGAGTTCTTGCGCTAGCGGGGCCCACATGTCGCCCGTGTCGCCGAACCCATGGATGAGCACCACGGCGGGGCCGGCCCCACCAGAGCGGACGAAAATGCTCGCACCGTCCGCCATGGTAACGGTCCGATTCTTGAAACTGCTTGGAAAGGCCGGTTGTGCCGCGGCATTGGCGATGCACAGCAATCCAGTCAACAGCGCCAGCACGAACGAAAAGCGACTTTTCATATCGAAACTCCAATATTCAGGACCAGATCCGCCCGATATATTGTGAGGCTTCGCCGTGCCGCACGCTGAAGATATTTGGCTGTAGCCAAACGGCGGGCGTCCGTTAATGCCGGAAGCGATCGTAGGCGGATCTGCGGACCGCCTGGAATGGAGTGCTTTCTGCCGAATCGACATGTGCGGGGTTGCCGCCAATATGCACCCTTCAGGCATGGGGGGCATCGCTCGGAACTCTTGGCACGTGTCAGCGCTTGGAAGATGCACGTATAAGAATGAGAATTGTTGTTATTATTCGCGTCTTCCCGATCCTCGTCCGCCCCGCATGTCTGCATCGCTCAAGCGCAAGCAAGGCTGGCTCGCCCATTACCGCGAGTTGCTTGGCGCGTGGCGCAACAAGAATTCGCCGGATGGCGAAGATGCCATTCAAGACGTGGCGGTGGAGCTGCTTGAACGCGGCATCGTGGATATTGAGGAACCGCGCTCCTATCTGGCGCGTGGCATAGCCAATGGCGTGATCGACCGACACCGGCGTCGCGGGATCATCCCGTTCCGTGCGCTGGATGAACTGGCAGAGCATGAGCATCCGACTGTGGCAGACGGGCAGTCCGCGTACTACACCAGTGAACTGTTGACTGCACTGATGGCGGCGCTGCAAGAATTGCCGCCCGCCTGTCAGCGGGTCTATCTGCAGCACCGGTTGGAAGGCTGGAGCCATGCCGAGATCGCGGAGGATATGGGTATTTCGCGCAGCATGGTCGAAAAGCACATGATCCGGGCGTTGCAGCACATTGGCGAAAGGCTGAAACACCATGCGCCGTCCGATTAAGATGTGTTCCCCATGAGCCCTCAAGACGACACCTCTGCCGACGAACTGCGCGCCCGCGCGGCGCAGTGGTTTGCGCGTGTGCGGTCAGGAGAGGCCACGCACGACGAGATCGACGCCTGTGCGGCCTGGCGCCGCGCGGATCCCTTGCACGATGAGGCTTACCGCAAGATTGAGCATCTATGGCAGGCGACGCAGCAGCTGCCGCCGCAGGAGCTGCGCGCGATGCTGGCCGCAAGCCGTGCTGCCACAGGGGGCGCGCCGCCACCGCGTCGACGTGTATTCGGGTGGTGGGCCGCCGCTTGCGCGATGGTGGCCGTGGCTGCGGTGACGGTGCCATTGCTGAGCAGCGAGGCGCCGTCCTATCGCGCCGCCTTCGACACCCAGGCAGGTGAACGGCGCGAGGTGACGCTGCCGGATGGATCGGTGGTCAGCCTGAACGTGAATACGCGCCTGGAGGTGGCTTTTTTCGAAGGACGGCGTGATATCACGCTGACGTCAGGCCAAGCTTTTTTTGCGGTTCAGCACGATGCCGAGCGCAAGTTCGTCGTGCATGCGCCGGCGGTGACGGTGACCGTGACCGGCACGCGTTTCGACGTGCGCCCGGATGATTCTCGGGTGGCGGTGGAATCCGGCTCGGTGCAGGTCAGCGCGGGTGCCTGGTGGAACAGGACCGAGAGGCAGCTTAGCGCCGGGCAGGCGGTCGAACGCGATGGGGCAGGGCAGTTAAGCGCGGTGACGCCGGTGCAGATCGAAAACGTATTGGCGTGGCGGCAAGGCAAGATCGTGTTCCGCAACGCGCCGCTGGCTCAGGTGGTGGCCGAAATGAACCGCTATCTCAAGCACCCGGCCACGCTCGATGCCCCTGCGCTGCGCGACTATCGGGTAGCCGGCGTTTTCAATATCGATGAGCCGCAAGCCATTCTGGCCGCGCTGCCCGCCGTGGCGCCGGTTCAGGTGCGCGAACAAGCCGACGGCAGTGCCGTGATCCTGCCACGCTGAAAAGGGCGCCCTTCGGGTGAGCGGATCGGTTGCGCCCGTCGGGTCGCGTCCATCGGTCTCCGTCGCTTCGCGCCGCTGTTACAAAATAGTTTTCATTTTCATTGAGGTGTTTGCCTCGCCCGCTCGTTTGTTCCTACGAGGGGGCATGCATTGCCATGTGGCGCGTGCTCCGGGAGAAACCTTGGCCAAGGGTTGTGGCGCATAGACGCCGGCTTGATTGATTTGGAACGGAACACCGTGAAAACCGAAGTTGCACGCCAGACGAGCGCGTTACGCACGCCCTTCGTGCTTGGCACCCTTTCTTTGTCATTGGCCCTGGCCCTGGGGGGCGCGCCGGCGGGGGCGCAAGCCCAGACGCCCGACGCGCACATCAGCATCGCGGCGCAGCCGCTGGAACAATCGCTGTTGCAATTGGGGCGGCAGACCTCGATGCAGATCTTCTATGCCCAGGATCTGGTCGCCGGCATACAGGCGCCGGCCGTATCTGGCGCACTGGCCCCAGAAGAGGCGCTGCGCCGCTTGTTGGCGGGCAGTGGCCTCGAGTACGAGCGTCGGGGCAACACGATTACCTTGTCGCGTCCGTCGGCCAGCCACGCGACGCAACTGGAGCCGGTAACGGTGGAAGGGCGCAACACGCTTACCACCGAGGGTACGGGTTCATATACGGTGCGCGCGACAGCAGCGGCGACCGGTCTGCACCTGTCGCCGCGCGAAACGCCGCAGTCCGTGAGCGTGGTCACGCGTCAGCAGATCGAAGATCTGAACCTGACCTCGCTGGGGGAAACGTTGAAGACGGTCACGGGCCTGGTGACGACCTCGTCCGACGTTGACCGCACCGATATCCATTCGCGAGGCTTCTACGTCGACACCTATTCCTATGATGGCGTGCCGATTGCGACGCAGAACGACTTTTTCGGCACGTCGAACTTCGATCCCGTTCTTTACGATCGGGTGGAAGTGGTGCGCGGCGCGACCGGGCTGATGACGGGTACCGGCAACCCCGGCGCATCCGTCAACGTGGTGCGCAAGCGCGCCACCAGCAAGGAATTCACGGGGGCGGTCAGTCTGGGCATCGGCTCCTGGGATGACCGGCGCGCGACGGTCGACTTGTCCACGCCGGTCAATGCAGAAGGCTCGGTGCGGGCCCGCGTGGCGGGCATGATGGAAGAGCGCGACTCGTATCTGGACCGCTACCACACGCGCAACCAGGCATTTCTGGCCACGGTTGAGGCAGATGTGACGGCCAACACCACCGTGCGCGTGGGCATCGAGCATCAGGCCAAACGGCCGACCGACGTGACTTGGGGCGGCCTGCCGATGCTGTACAGCGATGGCTCGCCGGCAAGCTGGCGACGGGGTTTCAGCATCGGCGCCGACTGGACGCGCTGGAGCACCACCAACAACACGATCTACGCGTCGGTAGAGCACCAGTTCGACAATGGCTGGAACGTCACCGCCAATGTCAGCCGGCTCGACAGCGAATACGATTCGAAGCTGCTGTATCTGTTGGGGCAGCCGGATCGGGACACCGGCCTGGGTTTGAACGTCTGGCTGAACCGCTCGCACCAGGAGTTCGATCAGAACAGCGCTTCGATCCAGGCGGGCGGGCCTTTCGAGTTGTTTGGACGCCAGCATGAGGCCGTGTTTGGCCTCATCGGCAGCAAGTCCACGCTGCGCTACGGCAACTATCCGGCGCTTAACACCAGCCCGGTGGGCAATATCTACCAATGGGATGGCTCGTACCCGGATCCGGGCTGGGGCGAATTCAATACGTTAGGCAAGAACAAGACGCATCAGACGGCGGCCTATGGCGCGCTGCGTTTCGCTGTCACGGACTCGCTCAAACTGATTATCGGTGGCCGGCAGAACCGATGGGTGCGCGACAGCGGCGACGATACGATGCGCAACACGGAGTTCACGCCATATGCCGGCGTGGTCTACGACTTCAACGACACCTACAGCGGCTACGTCAGCTATACCGACATTTTCCAACCACAGTCGTATCGCGACGCCAGCGGCAAGTATCTCGACCCTGTCCAGGGCAAGAGCTACGAGACGGGGCTGAAGGCCGACTATCTGGAAGGCAGGCTCACCACCTCTTTCTCGGTGTTCCGCATCGAACAGGACAACGTGGCCGAGCGCGATGGCTCGCGGTTCGTGGATGGCACGTCGGAGTTTGCCTATCGCGGCGCCAAGGGGCTGACCAGCGAAGGCTTCGAGCTGCAGGCGTCTGGCGAATTGAATCCGGGCTGGCAGGTGTCGGCAGGCTTCTCGCGCGCGCTGGTGCGTGATGCCGACGGCAATCGCTTCAATACCTACCGGCCTCAGAATCTTGCGCACCTGTTCACGACCTACCTGGTGCCGGGCACGTCGGGCAAGCTGACGGTGGGCGGCGGCGTGCAATGGCGCAGCAGCGTCTATATCGATCAGACCACGTCGGCTGGGGTGAAGGCCCGGCGTGAACAGGGCTCGGTGTTGCTGACCAGCGTGATGGCGAACTACCGGTTCACGCCGAATCTGTCGGCGCAGCTGAATATCAGCAACCTGTTCGACAGGAAGTACTTCGATCTAACCGGAGACGGCCAGGGGTTCTATGGCTCTCCACAGAAGGCCATGTTGACCATGAAATACGCCTTCTAAAGGATGATGGACATGGCGCGAAGCGCTGCTGGCCCCGACGATCGGGCCGGCAGCGCTTTGCGCTTCAGGCTGGTCTGCGCGTGGGGCGGTGATCGGCTTCATAACAATTCGATTTTGCGGAGATGTCGGATGGCCAAGCCTTCCCGGTCAAAACTCTGGTTTTTGGTGCACAGTTGGCTTGCGATGCCGATTTGGGTGTTGATGTTCTTTGTCTGTGCGACCGGCACAATCGCCGTGATCAGTCAGGAAATCGTCTGGCTGATCCACCCGGCCGTTCGGGCCGAAGCGCCTGGCCCCGACAGTGTGCGGCTGAGCTATCAGGCGCTGGTGGATGCCATCGGCGCGCAGGATCCGCGTGCCGTGGTGCAGGGCCTGTCCTGGCCCGAGGAATCCCATTTTGCGCTGACGGCCAGCGTGTCGTATCCCGGCGGGACTTCCACGCAGCTGTATGTCAATCCGTATTCCGGCGCGATCCAGGGGCCGGCGTCGGATTTCGATCTGCGCAAGTTCATGCGGGCGTTGCACGGCTGGCTGCTGGTGCCGTTCGGCCACGGATTCAGCTGGGGCTGGTATCTGGTCTCGGCGTTGGCCATTCCGATGCTGGCCTCGCTGGTCACCGGCCTGGTGGTCTACAAGCGATTCTGGCGTGCCTATTTTCAGAAGCCACGGCTGCGCACCGGTCAAGGCTCGCGCATTTTCTGGGGCGACTTTCATCGCCTTTCCGGGCTGTGGTCGATCTGGTTCGTGCTGCTGATTTCGATCAGCGCGCTGTGGTTCCTTATCCAGGCGGTGCTGGCGGACACGCACACGACGGTGTCCACCGAGGGCGTGCCCACCATCATTGCGCGCGCCAACGTGCCCGTCGCGGAGGGCGAGGGCGCGCCCCGCATATCGCTGAACCAGATCGTGGCGCGTGCCCAGCAGGCGCTGCCGGGCCTGGATGCGCAGCATGTCTTCCTGGGGGGAAACGCGTTCGATCCCGTCACCATCTTGGGCCGGGGCGCCTACCCGCTGATGTTCGAATCCGCGCAGGTCAATCCTTATGACGGCAATGTGCTGCGCACGCGCACGCTGGGCGATCGCAGCGCGCTGGAATTCTTCACCGAATCGATGCGGCCCTTGCACACGGGTGACTTCGGGGGCTTCTGGCTAAAGATGGTGTGGTTTTTCTTTGGGCTGCTGCTGACCATGATGGCGCTGTCGGGGATGCTGATCTGGTCCCGGCGCACCGCCCAGGAAACCGCCAAGGCCCTCAAGCAGGCCTTGGCCAAAGCGCGGGGCGCCGGACGCTGGAAGTTTCACTTGAGCGCGCTGGTGCTGATCTTGCCGCTGATCTATCTGGCCAGCTACTTCAAGGACATGGCCATGGATCGCGGTGAGGGCGGCCTGGGCCAACGTGTCATCGGCCCGGTGCAGGTGGGCTCGTGGACGCTCGAATTCGCGGAATGGGAAGATGAGCCCCCCGAAACCGAGCCCGCGGGCACCTTCAAGCTCTTCACGATGGCGCTGTGCGAAGGTTGCGAGCGCGAGATTCGCGCCGTGTTCATCCACACGGGCCGGCCGCGCAGCTTGCGCACGGCTGGCGCCTTATTCTCAGGCGGCCCGCACCGCTCCTTTGCTGAAGTGCTGATACCGGCGGGCACGCAGCCGGGCGCCCAATTCTGGATCACCGTGGAAGGCTGGGACGGCGCCACGCATTCGGCCACACTGCCCATCGCGCAGGCATCGCCCACCACCGCACAGTGGCTTACCAAGACCAACGGGATGACACCATGACCGCCATTCAAACCCTGCGTGCGGGCCTGCTCGGCCTGCTTTCCAGCCAGTGGGGCCTGGCGCTGGCACACCATCCCATGGCGCAGTGCGTGGCGCTGCCCAACGATCAGATTCAATGCATCGGCAGCTTTTCTGATGGCAGCAAGGCGCCAGGCGTCACGTTGGATGTGATTGCGTCCGCCGACAACCGGGTGTTGTCGGCGGGCAAGCTCGATGCCAACGCCACGCGGGTGTTCACCCGCCCGACGCAAGACTTCTATGTCTTGCTGGAGGTCGGGCCGGGCCATACGGCCGAGGTCGATCACACCGCGATCAAGCCGGACGGAGCCGCTGCTGGCGCGAGTACGGCCAATCAGGCTGCGGCGCGATAACTCGCTTGCGCGCAAACGAACTCGGCGACATCCCGATCGACCGACTGAACGCCGCACTGAATGCGCTGGCGGACTGATACCCGATGGCGTGCGCCACCTCGCCCAGCGACAGGCCGTCGTGCCACAGCAGGTCCTTGGCCAACGCCATCCGCCACCGCAGCACATATCCCATCGGTGCAACGCCCAGTACCTGCGTGAACCGCGCCGCGAAGGCCGCGCGCGACATGCTGACCTTGGCGGCCAAGTCCGCAATCGTCCAGCGCCGGGCCACGTCGTCGTGAATATGCCGCAATGCCTGCGACAAGCGCGCATCCGCCAGCCCTGCCAGCAATCCTGCCAGGGGCGCGGCTTCTTGCGTGGGTGTCCATCGCAACGCCTCGATCAGCATCACTTCGACCAGCCTCACCAGGATGGCGTCGGCGCCCGGTCGCGACTGGGCGGTCTCTTCGCCAATCGCGCGGGCGATCCAGCCCAGCCGGGCGCTGCCAGGGTCTGACGCCTTGATGTGCACGACAGGGGGCAACAGCCCCACCAATAGCGGCGCGTTCACCGGGTCGAACAGGAAGTGGCCGCCCAGCATCCGCACCGCGGGTTCCCCGTCGACGGCCCCGTGACGGACCTCGTTGATCTCGCAGACTTCGGCCACGCGTGGGATCGGGTATTGCAGGGCGTCCAGGTCGCTGCCCATCCGGAAACCCGGGGTCGCGGGCAGCAGTACGTAGTCCCCCGTCTGCATCAGGAAGGGCTCCGCGCCTTCAAGCGCCAGCCAGCTTGCGCCGGCCGTCATCAGGCCGAAGCTGGGATGGCCGAAAGTGGGGTATTGGACCGCCCAGCGGCCGGCCCCGCTGACGAATTTCGACAGCACGGTCCGGGGGCGCAGCAGCGCCACGATGGATGCCAGGGGGTCATTATTTAGACGATCTCGCATAATTCAAAGACTATACGATGTTGGTCGTCTTGACTGACGCGCCTAGCATGAGGTCTGGAACAACTGGAGCCTCTATGCAAACCGTCCTTATCACCGGCGCCTCGTCCGGCTACGGCCACGCCACCGCCAACCATTTCCTGCAGCAGGGGTGGAACGTCATTGCCACCATGCGCCGGCCCGACTCGACCCTGTTTGCGCCGTCCGAACGCTTGCGAGTGGTGGAACTGGATGTCACCGATGACGCCAGCATCGCGCGCGCCCTTCGTGACGGCATCCAGGCCTTTGGCGGGATCGACGCGCTGATCAACAACGCCGGCATCGGCCTGTTCTCGGCGGTGGAGGCCACGCCTGCCGCCACCTTCCGCGCCGTGTTCGACACCAACACCTTTGGCGTCATGGCCGTAAGCCAGGCCCTCATTCCCCATCTGCGCGAACGGGGGGATGGCGTCATCATCAACGTCACCTCCAGCGTTTGCTTTGCCGGCATGCCGCTGGTGGCGCCGTACGCCGCCAGCAAATGGGCAGTCGAAGGGTTCACCGAAGCCCTGTTCTACGAGCTTGATGCCGTGGGCGTACGCGTCAAGCTGGTCGAACCGGGCTATGCCCCCAGCACGCGTTTCACCGCGAACGTCCAGGACCGGGGAGCAGGCCTTATCCCTCCGGCCTACCAGGCCTACGCCGACCAGTTCATCCAGTCTTTTGCTGACGCGGGCAGCGTGACGCTGCCCGAGCACGTTGCCAGCGCCATCTTCGCCGCGGCCAACGACGTGAGTGACCGCCTGCGCTTTCCCGCCGGGCCGGATAGCGAAGCCCTGGCGAACGCGCGGTGGAACAGCACGGATGAGCAGTTCCTTACGGGGATGCGGTCGGTGATGCGGATGAAGCGATAGGCGCAACGCGCGGGGGCGGGGGAGTTGGTCAATGACGTGCTGGGTGTCCTTTGCGCCGAATGCGGAAAGCCCTTCTCCGAATGATCAGTCCCCAATAAGCCCGGGACGCCGGTCGGTTTGATCCCGGGCGCCCGGATGGGCTGTCGCCGCAAACAGTCGGCCGCCCCGGCCCACACCTTTCCGTCAGACGGCTATTATTGGCATCCATCGGGCGATAGAGGTGCTAATCAATGAACGCCCGACATTGCGAGACAAGAATTTCACGGAAAGAGCCGTCTATGAAGAGCATTAAAAAATCCAGCAAACTGGCGCACGTCCTGTACGACATCCGTGGTCCCATCATGGATCGCGCCAAGCAGATGGAAGACGAAGGCCAGCAGCTCATCAAGCTCAATATCGGCAATCTGGCCGTGTTCGGCTTCGATGCCCCCGAAGAAGTCCAACAGGACATGATCCGCAACCTGCCCAATTCGGCGGGCTATTCGGACAGCAAGGGCATCTTCGCGGCGCGCAAGGCGGTCATGCACTACACCCAGCAGCAGGGCGTGCAGGGCGTGACGCTGGAAGACGTCTATCTGGGCAACGGCGCGTCCGACCTGATTGCGATGGCGACCAACGCGCTGCTGGACGATGGCGACGAATTGCTGCTGCCCACGCCCGATTACCCGCTGTGGACGGCGGTGACGAGCCTGTCGGGCGGGACGCCCGTGCATTACCTGTGCGACGAGGACAAGGGCTGGATCCCGGACCTGGACGACATACGCGCCAAGATCACGCCGCGCACCAAGGGCATCGTGGTCATCAACCCGAACAACCCGACCGGCGTGCTCTACCCCGATGACGTGCTGCGGGAAATCATCGCCATCGCGCGCGAACACGGGCTGGTCATCCTGGCCGACGAGGTCTACGACAAGGTGCTGTACGACGACGTGCAGCACACCGCGCTGGCAAGCCTGTCGACCGACGTGCTGACGCTGACCTTCAATTCGCTGTCCAAGAGCTACCGCGCCTGCGGCTATCGCGCAGGGTGGCTGGTGGTCTCGGGTGACAAGCACAGCGCCCGCGACTACATCGAAGGCTTGAACATGCTTGCCAACATGAGGCTGTGCGCAAACGTGCCCGGCCAATGGGCAATCCAGACGGCATTGGGCGGCTACCAGAGCATCAATGACCTGGTATGCGAAGGCGGGCGGTTGCGCCGCCAGCGCGACCTGGCTTACGAGTTGATCACCGCCATTCCGGGCGTCACTTGCGTCAAGCCGCAGGCTGCGCTGTACATGTTCCCGCGGCTGGACCCGGACGTCTATCCCATCGAGGACGACCGCCAGTTCTTCCTGCAGCTTCTTGAAGCGACCCGCGTGATGCTGGTGCAGGGCACGGGCTTTAACTGGTCGCGTCCTGACCACTTCCGCATCGTGTTCTTGCCGCACGAGCCGGACCTGCGGATCGCCATTGGCCGCATCGCCAAGTTCCTGGAAGACTACCGCGCCAAACAGGGCAAGAAGCTGCCGGCTTCTGCCAATGCCGAGTCGGCAAAGGACGCCGTCGCGTCGCCCGTGGAATTGGCGGTGGACGCCGATTAAATGAAGGCCGGACCGGCGAGGATGCCGGTCCACTTCTCGCCGCCTCTCGCCGCCCACCGGGCGGCGAATCTTTTCCCGATTGACGTAGCAGCACGAGCGGCGTCCGCTCGCCGTCATCCGCGTTGCTGCTACCCCATGACTGGCCCGGTCCGCCCGTCCGCCATGTTCCCGGGCAGCCAATCCCTATTCGTGTCACGGTCAAGTCATCTGGCTGAGCTAGCCTGCTGGCCGGCGTAGCCCTGTCCGGGCGTCCGCCGGCCCATTCCATTTCCCGACGTCCATATCGCGCAATGATAGGTACCCCGGCACCGCTCAGTGTGTTGGCGCTGGTTGGCGTGTGTCTCCTGTGTTTGGGGATGCCCGTCCTGGCGGGCGGCGCCGCGTCTGCGTCCGCCGCGTCGCCGGACCGCTTGCGCGGCGAGCGCTATGAATTCGCATTGCCGGCGCAGCCACTGGGCGACAGCCTGGAGGCCATCGGGCATCTGGCGGGCGTGGCGGTGCTGGTCGACGAGCGCCATGCGCGGCAACGTGCGCCAGCGCTGTCGGGCCGCCATACGGTCATGGAGGCGCTGCGCCGGCTGTTGGACGGATCGGGGCTGCGCATCCGCCAGACAGACGGCGAAGCCGTCGTGGTCTACGCGCCGGCCGCCGACGGGACGGCCCGGCAGCCCGCGAGCGGCGCGGCCCCGCTGAAAGCCGAGGACATTCCGGGGGCGCGGGCCGGCGGCGCGGATTTCAGCGGTTATATCGGACGCTTGCAGAAGGCCATCTTGCGCACGCTGTGCGGCAATGCCGCCGCGCAGCCGGGCGGCTATCGCCTGGCGCTGCAACTGCGGCTGGATGACGGTGGGCATGTGGCGCGGATGCGCCTGCTGGACACGACTGGCAGCGACCGGGTGGATATGGCCGTGACGCGCGCCATCACCGGGATGGATGTCGGGGCGCCGCCGCCTGCGGGCATGCCGCAGCCCGTCTCGGTATTGCTGCTGCCTGGCGGCACCCATTGCGCGGCCCCGCGCCGGCCGGCGGAGTGACCGCATGTCCATGATTTCCGCCGCGCTGCTGCGCCTGCGCCTGATCACCCGCTACGCCGAACTGCGACGCAGCTTGGAACGCATCGTCGGATCGCGCGACCAGGCGTCGGCCGCGTTGCATGAAACCTGGTTGCGCCTGGACGTGGCCAAGCCCGCCAGTCCGGTGCTGAATCCGGATGCCTACCTGCTGCGCATGGCGGCGCGCATCGCCACCGACGATTGGCGGCGCAACCGCGAATTGCTGGGCGACGACGAGCGCGAGGCCTTGCTGCATGTGGTGGACGAAACCGCAGACCCGCAGCGGATTGTCGCGGCGCGCCGCGACGTGCGAACGCTTGAGGCGGCCATGGACGAGCTGCCGCCGCGCCAGCGCGCCATCCTTGCCGCGGCGCGGGTGGACGGACTGCTCAATGCCGAGATCGCGGAACGTTTCCAGATATCGGTGGCCATGGTGAAAAAGGAACTGGCCGCGGCCATGCGGCATTGCCGCGAACGCCTGGCCGGCACGGAGGCCGTGGCCAATGGCGATCTTGTAGGCCGGCGGAAATTCTGACACGATGCTCGGCGCCATGAACCCTTCAGAAGACCCCGACCGCTTGCGGCGCGAAGCCGAGCAATGGTGGTTGCGCCTGCGCGACCGCGACGCGACGCGCGGCGATGCCGAGGCGATGAAGCAATGGCGCGCGCGCAGCCCGTCGCACGCGCGCGCCTGGAATGAGGTGGCGCGCTTGTGGCAGGACATGGATCCGGTACTGCGGCGGGCCGTTAGTCGCGATCCCGGGCTGGCGCATCCTCCCGCCCGGGGCCCGAGCCGGCCGGCCCGCCGGACGTTCCTGGGGGCGATGGCCGCCGGCGGCGCCGCGGTGGCGGTGTGGCCGCCGCTGTCCTTGTGGCCGTCATTGCTGGATTTCACGGCGGACTTCCGTACCGGCACGGCGGAGCAGCGCGAGCTGGCGCTGTCGGACCAGTTGCATGTGCAGATGAACACGCAGACGCGCATCAATCACCGTGGCGCGCAAACCGGCAACGAGGCCATTGAACTGGTGGCGGGCGAAGCCCAGGTTGAAGCCGCTGGCAGCGGCGCGCCGGTGGTCGTCTACGCCGGGGCGGGCGCCACGCGCGCGCGGCAGGCGCGCTTCAACCTGCGCTATACCGGGCCGCAGGTCTGCGTCACGTGCCTGCAGGGGGCGGTCCAGGTGGAAGCGGCGGGCGCAATGCAGACCCTGGCGCCAGGCGAGCAGGTGATCTACGACGATACCGGCCTGCAACCGGCGCTGGCCGTGGATACCGCGCAAGTGGACGCGTGGCGCACGGGCACGCTCAGTTTTGCGGGGCAGACGCTGGCGGAGGTGGTCGACGAGATCAACCGCTATCGCGCTGGCCGCGTGCTGGTGCGCAACGCCGACCTGGCTGCCCGGCGTGTGCGCATGCGCTTCGAGATTACGCAGACCGATCTGGCGCTGCACATGCTGCGTGACCTGTATGGCGCGCAGCTGACGCGCCTGCCCGGCGGCATCGTGCTGTTGAGCTGATCGCGCTGTTACAAAAAAACCCGACGTTCCCGGTAGCCCTTCCATCGCGTCCTTTCGTCATTGGAGTATGAGCCGCCATCACGCGCCCTGACTGCGCCGATGACGTGCCCGTACTCCCTTGGCTACTCGGATCAGGATTGCCCGCTATGACATCGCGTCTCCGCAAACTCCCTATGACCCGCTCTGCTGCGGCCGGCTCGCGGACAGGCCGGCTCAAGCCGCTGCCGGCGGCGCTGGCGGTGTTGCTGGTGTCGGGGGGTGTCGCTGCGCCAGCGTCGGCCCAGCAGGCGTTCAGCGGCGGCTGGTTCGCGGCCAAGAGCGCGACGCAGGCCCAGGCCGCCGCCACGGGCCGATTGCCCAATGGGGCGCCGGTGACCACGCTGACGGGCGCGCGGCAGTCGCAGGCGGCGCGCGACCAGTTGCAGCGGTCGGTCGGCAATCTGGGCCGGACCGCGGCTGCAATCGCCGCGCAACAAGCGGCGCAGCGCGCCGCGCGCGACGCAGCATTGGCGTCGGGCGTGCCGGTGCCGGACGGTTTGGCCGAGGGTGGGCTGAAGGTGGACACCAATCCGCTGACGGCCGGCTGGCGCAATGCGAAGGCGCCCGTGCAGACCCTTCAGGACGGGCGCGCCAGGGTCGCCATCGAGCAGACGGGCGCGAAGGCGGTCCTGAACTGGGAGACCTTCAACGTGGGTTCGCGCACCACGGTGGAATTCCAGCAGGATCCGACCTGGGCAGTGCTTAACCGCGTCAACGACCCGCAAGCGCGGCCTTCGGTGATTCAAGGGCAGATCAAGGCCGGCGGCACGGTCATGGTGGTCAACCGCAACGGCGTGATCTTCGACGGCTCGTCGCAGGTGAACGCACGCAACCTGGTGGCGGCGGCCGCGCGCATCACGGACGCGCAGTTCGAGAACAACGGCCTGTATGGACCCGACGACAAGACTCCGACTTTCACGGATGCGCTGGGCAAGGTGGAATTGCGGCCCGGCGCGGCTATCGAGACCAACCGTCCCGCGACCGTGACGCAGTCGGGCGGCTACGTGCTGTTGCTGGGCCGGGAAGTCGACAACGCGGGTTCCATCGTGACGGCCAAGGGGCAGGCGGCGCTGACGGCAGGCGACAGCTTCGTGATCAAGCGCGGCCAGGGCACCGAGGGCAACGCCGCATCGACGACGCGCGGCAGCGAAATCGTGCCCACGGGCAGCGGCGTCGTGACCCATCGAGGCCTGATCCTGTCGCCGCAGGGCGACATCACTTTGGCGGCCCGGACGGTCGAGCAGGCCGGCGTGCTGGCGTCCACCACGTCGGTGGACTCGCGCGGCACGATCCATTTGAACGGCGTGGGTGCCGATGCCGCCGTGACGCTGCGGCCGGGGGCCATCACCGCCATCCTGGTGGATGCGGATAACGCGACCGCGTTGGACGGCCAGCGCGACAACCTGATGCCGCCCAGCGTCAATTCGACCACCACGCTGGCGCTTGCCGACCGCAATCGGCGCGACCTGTCGCTGGTGCAGGTCGACAGCGGCGGCACGGTCGACTTCCAGGGCGATTCGCTGACGCTGGCGACGGGCGGCCAGGTCGCGGTCAAGGCGGGCGCGCGCACGCTTGTGCGTGATGGCGCGCAGATCGACGTGGCCGGTGCGATCGGCGTGGCAGTGTCGATGGAATCGAACAACATCAAGATCAATCTGCAAGGCAACGAACAGCGCGATTCGCCGCTGAACCGCGACGACGCCCGGCTCAATAATTCCGACGTATGGCTGGACCGGCGCACGCTGATCCACGTCGCCAGCGGGGCAGGCGGCTACGAGGGCGACCGCTGGTACAGCGGCGGCGGCCTGCTGGAAGTGGGCGGCTACCTGGGAACGCTGGCGGTGCCGGCAAGCCATTGGCTGGCGCAGGGTGGCCTGGTCCGCTTCGAAGGCGCCGAGGTGGTGACGCAGGCCGGTTCGACCATCAACCTGTCGGGCGGCACGCTGGACGTGCAGTCCGGGACCTTGCAGCAGACCTGGCTGCGCGGCCAGGACGGGCGGCTCTACTCGGCTGACCGGGCGCCCGCCGATATGCTGTTCACCGGCATCTACCGGGGCTACGAGCAGCGCTCCGAGCGCTGGGGCGACAAGGCCACGCGCCGCTTCTACAACGCGCTGCTGGCGCCGCGCACGCGCGACGAGGATGGCTACACGGTGGGGCGCGATGCGGGGACGCTGGTCATTGCGACTCGCAGCGCCGTGCTGGAAGGGGATCTCGCCAGCGATACCTACCAGGGCGTGCGCCAGGACCTTGCGCCCCAGGCCGGGCTGGACGGCTACAGCCAGTCGCAGCGTGCGGTGGCGCGCCGCGGTGCGCTGGTGGTGGGCAACGACTTGCGCTATTACGACCCCGTCACCAAGCTTGTGCACTATCAACTGGGCGCCACCGGCGATACGGTGGCCGACGTGACGCTGGGCACGGGCAGGGAACGCTTGGCCGACGGCCTGGATCTTGTCGCCGCCTTGCCGCAAGAGAGCCAGCGCAAGCTGTTCCTGGACGTAGACCGGCTCAATGGCTTTGCGCTGGGCCGGGTGCGCATCGCCGCCGGGCGGTCCATCACCGTCGACTCGGCCTTGCGCAGCGCCGATGGCGGCGAGATCACGCTCTATGCGCCCGAGGTGGATATCAAGGCCAACCTGGTCAGTCGCGGCGGCCTGATCCAGGCGGGCAACGTGTTGCTGCAACCCAGCTTCCTGGCCCCGCGGATCGAGGATGCGGCGCTGGCGCCCCAGCCCCAGCAGCTTGCGCGGCTGCACGTCGCCGCCGGCGTGGTGCTGGATGCGCGCGGCGTCTGGGCCAACTTGCTGCGCGACGCCGAGGGCCTGGCGGGACTGCCGGTGCGCGACGGCGGCCGCGTAGCGCTGCGGGGTACGGGCGACGTGGTCGTGGACGCGGGCAGCGTGCTGGATGTGTCGGCTGGCGCATCGGTGCTGGCGGACGGCAAACTGCGGGGCGGCAAGGGGGGCAGCGTGACGCTGGCCGCCCATGTTCAGAGCAGCGTTCAGTCCCGCGGCGGCCTGCTGTCGTTTGGCGCAGAGGTGCGCGGCTACGGCGTGACGGGCGGCGGGACGTTGTCCGTCTCCAGCGGCGGGCGCATCGTGCTGGGCGGTCCGTCGGACCCGCTGGAGGCAGAGGCGTTGCGGCTGGATCCCTCCTTGTTCCGCTCCGGTTTCGGCAAGTACGAGATCAATGGCTACCAGGGGCTGGCCGTGGCAGATGGCGCGCAAATCGACGTCGCCATGCCGGTGCTGCGGTTCGAGGGCGGCACCGCGCAGGCGCCCGGTTCCAGCGCCCAACCCGGTGACGTCCTGTCGCTGTGGACGCCGCCGCTGTACACGGAAGACCCGTTGCGCGCCCGGTTGACGCAACGGGTCGGCGCCGACCTGGCGCTGTACTCGGACCGGGCCGCGCAAGGCGGGCCGATCGTCGTGGGCGAAGGCGCGCGGGTCAGTGTCGACCCTGGCCGCTCCATTCAGATCAAGGGCGCCGACCAGATCACCGTGCTGGGCCGGCTGGACGCCTGGGGCGGGCGCATTTCGATTCAGGAACCGCGCATCGGCGAGCAGCCCTACGTGCCCAAGGCCAATCCCCGGTCGGTCTGGATCGGTGAACAGGCCGTGCTGGACGTGGCCGGACGCAGCCATGTCGCCGTGGATGCCAAGGGCCAGCGCTACGGGCTGGTGCATGCTGGAGGCACGATCGAGATCGGCGGCAAGCTCGACTGGGAGGCCGATGTCGACACCACCAGCCGTCCTATCGACCGGCATCTCATCCTGCGGCCGGGTTCGCTGCTGGACGCGTCCGGCACGCAGGCCGTTCTGGACCTGTCGGGCCGCGGCGCTACGGTCGTGGGTTCCGACGGCGGCACCATCGTGTTGTCTTCGGCCAATAGCCTGCACTTGGACGGTACGATGCGCGCGGCGGCGGGATCCGATCGCGCGGCCGGCGGCACCCTGGGCATTTCGTTCGGCGGCGCGTTCTATCAGCGCAATCTTTCGCCAGAAGCGGCGGTGCAAAAGGAGCGGCAACTGGTGCTGGCGCAGCACCAGGGCGACAGCATGCTGGCCGCGGACCTGCGTCCGGGTGAATCCACGCCGGCGCTGGCCTACGGCTATGGACGCCTGGGCGTGGACCGCATCGAGGCCGGGGACTTTGACAACCTGGCGGTGAATGCCGACATGCGTGCTGATGGCAGCGTTGCACTGTCCATGCGCCAGAGCCTGCGGCTGTCTGGGACGCTGTCGCTGGTCGATGCCGCGGCTGCCGCCAGCGAGGTGAGCCTGGCCGCGCCCTACGTCTTGCTCAACCAGGCGCGTTACAAGCCGCTGGACGGCGCCGACTTCTTCCTGCAGCTGGTGTCCGCGCCATTGAAGTATTTCAACGTCGGTCACCGGCTGGACATGTCGGCCGGCCTGCTGGATGTGCGGGGCAGCCGGAACCTGATCAGTTTTGACGATGTGCAGTTGGACGTGCGGGGTGACGTGCGCCTGGGCGCCGCGGGGTTCGGTGACCGCGGCTTGAACACCAAACTGGCCGCCCCCAATCGATTGACGCTGAGCGCCGCGCAGATCTACCCGGTCACCCGGTCTGGCGGCATCATCGCCATGGGCGAATACATGGTCCTGGGGCCGCAGGGAGAAATTGCCAAATACAACCCCGATGCCGTCCTGACGCTTCGGCGCGCCGCGGGCGACACGCCGGCCACGCCGTATTCCGCGTTCGGCGCCATCACGCTGGCTGCGCCGCTGATCGAGCAGGGCGGGGTGCTGCGCGCCCCGTTGGGCGGCATTACGTTCGAAAGCAAATCTGAAACCCCTAGCACCGTCCGGTTCCTGCCGGGCAGCCTGACGTCCATCAGCGGCGACGGGTTGGTCATGCCGTATGGCGGCACGGTGGATGGCGTGAAGTACCTGTATGCCGGCAAGGAGGTGGAGCTGGAGGCGACCCGCTCCGACGGCTTGCTGGGCCGCAAGATCAACATCCAGGGCAAGGTGATCGAGGTGGCCGAGGGCGCTGTGCTGGACCTGTCCGGCGGCGGCGAATTGACGGGCGGCGCCTTCGTGCGCGGTCGCGGCGGTTCGGTCGACGTGCTGCATTACGCCATGGCCGACGCCAATCCGGGGTTCGGATTCAGCCGCTCTGGCAATGCGGTCTACGCCATCGTGCCGGGCTTTGGGGGCAGCCAGGCGCCGGTCGCCCCTGACGCGGGCGCCGGCAGTCCCGCCGTGGGGCGGCAGGTGACGATCGAAGCCGGCGTGCCGGGCCTGCCCGCCGGCACTTATACCTTGCTGCCATCGACCTACGCGCTGCTGCCCGGTGCGTTCCGCGTCGAGCTGGGCGCGCAGGGCATCAACGAGGCGTCCGTGGCCGCGCGTACACGCGGCGGTTCGTGGGTCGGCAGTGGCCGGTTGGGCACGGCCTTGACCGGTCAGGCCGCGGCGCTGTCCACCCGACTCTTGATCACGCCGGCCGACGTGGTGCGGCGCCATGCGCAATACAACGAGACGACCTACAACGCCTTCGTGCTTGCGGACGCGGCGCGCAAAGGCACCCAGCGAGGGATGTTGACCACGGATGCCCGGACGTTGCACCTGAGCCTGGCGGAAGGCGCCGGCCGGGAAGGCAGTCCGGCGCTATCGTTCAAGGGGGCGGCGCGGTTCGACGTACCCCAAGGCAGCGGCGCCTATGCGGGCCGCCTGGCGGTGACGGGACCGGCCAGCGGGATTGAGATCCTGGCGCCGGGACAGGCGCCCATCCTGCCCCCGAAGGCCGCGGCCCTTTACGCCACGGATCTGAACGCGCTGTCCCCGGGGGCGATGTTCATCGGCGGCGTGGCGGGCGTGGCGGGAACCTATGAAACTGGCGCACGCAACGTGGGTGGCGATGCTCAGCAGGTGGTGGTGCGCAGTGGCGCGGTGTTGCGGGCGCCAGAAATCTTCCTGTATGCGGTCGATGGCGGGCGCGGCATCGTGGTCGAGCAAGGCGCTACGCTGTCCACGCTTGGCCGCGGCGACGTGGCACAGGATGCGCGCACCGGGCTCTATTACCAGTCGATCAGCGGTGCCACGCTGGCCGTATCGAACGGCCTGGTAAACCTGTTGCCGCCGTCGAACGGCGCGGGCACGGCCGTGGACGTGGGGGGGTGTATCGCGGACTGCGCGGGCATGGCCCGCTTGTTGTCGGAAGGTTCCATCGGCGCGTCCACCAATGGTGCGTTCACCTGGCGCGACACGGTGCAATACGGCACGCGGAACCTGGCGCTGAGCGTCTCGGCCGTCAACATGGGCAGCACCGAGGCGCTGGCCCAGGCCGGCGCGGCGGGCCGCCTGCCGCCGGGCATGGTGCTGAATCAGGACGTGCTGGGCAATTTGCTGCGCGGGAACACGGCGCTGGAAGCCCCGGCGCTTGAGAGCCTGATCCTGAACGCTGGCGAATCCGTCAATGTGTATGGCTCGGTATCGCTGGACGCGCGCAGCGCCGGCGGCCGGTCGCTGCAGCGCCTGGTGCTGGGCGCGCCGGCCATCTACGGTTACGGCGCGGCAGGCGACACCGCCACCATCGCCGCCGCCGAATTCGTCTGGGCGGGTTCGGTTGCCGCCGACCGCAGCGGCGCGAGCGGAGCCGGCGCCAGCAAACCCCAGGCGCCTGGGGGCGCGATGCTGGACAGCCTGGGGAACGGCGGCCTGAACATCGTGGCCGACGTGATACGGCTGGAGTCCTCGCCCTTCCAGTTGCCGAACGTGCTGGTGCCCGCTGAACGCCTGATGCTGGGCTTTGCGTCCGTGTCGCTGGATGCTGCGCAGATGATCTCGGGCCGCGCCCGTGGCGGCGTGTCCGTCTATCAGGGGCAGGACGGCTACTCCGCCGAAGCGGGCTGGCGCTATCGCGGCGGCGACCTGCTGATCCGCACGCCGCTCCTGACCGGCGAGGCCGGTTCGGCGATGGCGATCACGGCTGGCGGCGCGTTGACGCTCTCCGGCACAGGCGCGGCTCCCGCCGCGCGTGATGCCCTGGGCGCCACCTTGAGCCTGGCGGGCCGCAGCGTCGTCCTGGATACGACGGTAGCGCTGCCGTCGGGCAAGCTCTCGATCAAGGCCGAGGGCGACATCGTGCTGGGCGCGGATTCGCGGATCGATGTGTCGGGCCGCGAGGTGCGCTTGCTGGACGCGCCGCGCTACAGCTGGGGCGGCGATGTGGAACTGCAAAGCATGGCAGGCAACATCACGCAGGCGCGGGGAGGGCTTATCGACGTGTCGGCGCAGAACAACCGCGCCGGCCGCATTCAGGCCATCGCGCTGGGCGCGGACGCTGGCCGGGTGGACCTGCGCGGCGCGTTCCGCGGCACGGCCTCCGGCCTGTACGACGCGGGCGGCACGCGGGTGGCGTACGAAAGCGCCGAAGCCGTGCTGCGGGCGCAGACCCTGGCCGACTTTGCCGACTTGAATGCGCGCCTGACCGAAGGGGGTGTCTTCGGCGCCCGGCGTTTCCAGATCAAGCGTGGCGACGTGGTGGTCGGCGACGAGCTGCGGGCCAGGCACGTCGAACTGGTGGTGGACGGCGGCAGCCTGACCGTCAATGGCCGCATCGATGCCAGCGGCACGCAGGTGGGCAGCATCCGTCTTGCGGCCATGCGCGACTTGGTCATCAACGGCATGCTGGATGCCCATGGCGCCGGCCTACGCGTGGACAGCTACGGCAAGATCATCGACAGCGCCAACCGCGCCATCGTCGACCTGACGTCCCGCGAAGGCACGCTGATGCTGGGGGCAGGCGCAAGCGTGGACCTGCGCGCCGGCACCGGGGCGCAGAACCACGACGGTGTCGCCCGCGGCACGCTGGACCTGAACGCGCGCCGCCTGGGCGGCGGCGCGGAGCAGGGCGCCATTGCCGGGTCGGGCGACGGCGCCCGCGACGTGGCCGTGGTGGTGGCGGGCAGTCCCGCCATCCTGGGCGCGAAGACGATCGCCGTGAACGCCTTCCGCCGCTACAACGACGCGCCGCTGGCCGACGCGCCCGACGTCACCGGTAAGCGTCCCCAGCAGATTACGCAGGGCTATCTGGACGGCATCGATCTGCAGAGTCAGTCCTTCATGACCGCGGCGCTGGGCAATCCCGCGCTGGCGGGCCGCCTGTCCGGCCTCGGCAATTACCATTTGCGTCCCGGCGTGGAGGTAGTCAGCGCCACGTCGGACGGAGACCTGAGCGTGGTCGGCGATATCGATCTGTCCAATTACCGCTATGGGCCGGGCGCAGACCGCATGACGCCCGCGCGGCGCGGTTTTGGCGAGCCGGGCGTGCTGGTGCTGCGCGCCGGCGGCAACCTCAATGTCTACGGCAGCATCAACGACGGCTTCGCGCCGCCGCCGGAGTCGCCTGACGATGCGTCGGGCTGGCAGTTGGTGGAGGGGCGCTACGGCTTGCAGGCCGTGACGCCTTACGGCGGCGACCTGGTGGTGCCCATCGGCGGCGTCAAGCTGGAAGCGGGTTCCTCGTTCCCGGCCGGCCGCGCGCTGAACTACGACTTGCCCGCCAGCCCCGCGACGCTGCCCGTGGGCACGGTGCTGCCGGTGGCCATGACGCTGAACGCGCCCGTGTCGCTGCCGGGCGGCCTGGTGCTGACCGGCGATGTGACGACGGCCGGCGGCACCGTGCTGCGGGCCGGCACGGTATTGCCCGGCGAAGTCAGACTCGACCCCGGCGCGCAGTTGGGCGCGGGTTTTGTCCTGCGCAGCAGCGCTTCCATGCGCGCATTCACGTGGCCCAAGGGCGTGGCGCTACCGACCGAGCTGGTCGCCAGCAGGCAGATCGTGCTGGCGCAGGGCTCGCTGATTCCGTCCCAGACCAAAGTGGTGCTGCAAGACGGCAAACCGGTGGACCTGCGGCCCAAGGGGCCGGACGGCAAGCAAGGCCGCAACTGGGCGCTGGCGCCCATGCTGGGCCCGGGCGCCAGCGCCTGGAGCCTGACTGCGGTGGCCGGAGCCGACCTGGATTCGGCCGACGTGCGCGCCCGCAACGTGCTCAGCAAGGGCGACCTGGTGCTGGCCGATACCCATTACGGCGTTTCGGGACGAGCGACCGAAACCACCAAGACGATTTTCGTTGGTGTGATGGTCTTGACGCAGTCGGGGGCCGATGAGCTGTTCGGGGACTCCACGCTGGTCGGCAAGCCCATCAAGGAACTGGCCGAGGCATGGGGTTTCGATTGGGAGGAGATGTGCGGCTGGGGCGCCTATTGCGCGCCTGCACCGCGCACGGTGTCCGAATCGGGGTCGCTGAACTGGTGGGGCGATTTAAGCTGGGTAGGCAAACCGGTGGAGCTGCTCATCGCCGAGCTAGGCGTGACGCTGGAGGAATTCTGCGCCGACGCCAGCAATTGCGTCGGCGGCGGAACGTCGGAAACCATCGTCACCCGCGAGTACAAGTATGGCTTTGGCTCGCCCGCGTTCAGCGTGTTGCGCACCGGCGCCGGCGACCTCTCGCTGCTGGCCGGGCGCGACGTAGGCATGGCCTCGCTGTACGGTGTCTACACCGCGGGGACGCCATCGTCACTGGGCGCGGCCGACGCGCGCTTCAACCTGCCGCGCGGCTACGACATCAATACCGGCCCGCTGGGATTGATCCAGATGGACGGCAAGTACGACGCCGCCCTGGCGGCCTACCAGGCCTGGTACCCCGACCAGGGCGGCAACCTGGTCGTGCAGGCCGGGCGCGACATCTATGGCGATGCGCTGGGTTCGGGCGCCGACAACGGCGTGGTGGTCGACTATTCGTCCGCCCGCGCGCGTTATGCCAGCACGATGACCGGCACCTGGCTCTGGCGCCAGGGCAGCATCGGCACACCGGGCGTGGCCGACATCGCGCCCAGTTGGTGGATCAATTTCGGCACCTATGCGGTCGAGGGCGCCATCGGCGGCAACAACCCGGAACCCAGGCTGGTCGGCTTTACCGGGTTCGGCACGCTGGGCGGCGGCAACCTCAGCATCGCTGCGGGGCGCGACGCCGGCATTCGCGACGCGCGCGGCGACGCGGCCCGGTACGTCAACGGTGTGGAACCGCGCTCGCAGGGTTTGACTGCCGCGGTCGGCAGCACCGGCCGGGTGGTCGATGGCAATGTCGTGCTGACGGGCGGCGGCGACCTCGATCTGCGCATCGGCGGCAGCCTCAACCCGGCATTGAACGCCACCCAACTGGACGCGATGGGGCCGTATACCGGCGGCACCGATCATCTGGACTTGAACGGCGTGCTGGTCAACTTGCGTGGCCGTCTGGCCGTGTCGGCCGGCCAGTTGGGCGGCATGGAATTGCGTTACGGTGACGGCGCGGGCCTGCGCGCCAAGGATCCCTTTGCTGTGGCGTCAGCCCGGCCCATGGGCGGCCCGAGGCTGGTGCTGGGCGACGCGGTGGCGTGGATCGATACGCGCTCGGACCTAGCGCTGGGTGGCGTCAGCGATCCGGGTCGTGTCACGCAGGTCAACTCCAGCCCGTACCAGCGCACTGGCGATCCGCAGCCCGTGACCGGCGGCGGCAATGGCTGGTTCACGTTGTGGACTCCGAACACGGCCATCAATCTGTTTTCGGCGGGCGGCAACCTGACGCCGATGACCGTCAGCAACAGCCGGTTTTCGGGCGACGAACTGAACCCGGAATATACGCATATCGGCGCGACGGGACGCAGCTACTACGTCTATCCGTCGATCCTGCGCGCCGTGGCGGCCAACGGCAGCATCATGCTCGCCGACAATGCCGCGAACCAGGGCAACCCCGTGCTGCTGCTGGCGCCGTCGGCGAACGGCCAGCTGGAAATGCTGGCGGGCCGCTCCATCCTGGCGCAGAACGCGTACACCGTGTCGATGTCGTCGGCCGACGCGCCATTGCCCACGCCCTTGCGGCCGGCTTTCAGCGCGTTCACCACCGATATCCACGGCAATCCCATCCTTACCAACACCAGCAGGGAAGGGGTGATGCAAGGGGGGGCCGCGTACGCGAAGCCGCTGTTCACGTTCGGACCCGGCACGCCGCTGGACCGCGCATTGCATGCAGGGGATGACGCCGTCGCCCGCTTTTATGCGGCCACCGGCGATGTGGTGGGTCTGCAGAGCGGTTCGGTCGTCGACATGACGGGGTCGGTCGTTCGCAGCATAGACACCTGGTACGAAGCCGCTGTGCCGGTATCGGTTCGGGCCGGCCGCGACATCCTGGGTCTGGACATCACCGCCGTGCACAACAACGCGCGCGACCTGTCGCTGATCGAAGCCGGCCGCGATATCGTTTACGCCAATGCACGGGTCGCTGGCCCGGGCACGTTGCTGATGCAGGCGGCGCGACAGCTGCGCCAGGACGATGTGGCCAGCGTGCGCAGCCTGGGCGCCATCGTGCGCGGCGACACCCGGCCCGGCGCAGACCTGGCCGTGCTGGCCGGCGTCGGCACGGCGGGCCCGGATTATGCGCGCTTCCTGGCGCGGTATCTTGATGGCGCGCGTGGGCTGCAAGCAGGCGAGGCGTTGGGTGCGAATCCGGATAAGGTCGTGCTGGCCTATGGCGGCGAACAGACGTTACGCGGATGGCTTGCCGCCGAATTCGGCTACACGGGCGATGACGTCGGGGCGCCGGCCGAACTGGCGCGCCGGCAGGCGCTGCGCGATGCGGATGCCGGCCAGGCCCGGCGGGATCTGGCAGCCGACTTCGAGCAGGATAGCGGCGCCTATCTGGTCAACTGGCTGCGCAAGCACCACGGCTACGCAAGCGGCGAGGAAGGCGCGGGCGCCGCGTTGGCGGCGCTGGCGCCGGCCGAGCGCGGCATCTACGCGCGCGAGTTGTTCTTCGCTGAACTGAAGGCGGGCGGGCGCGAGTACAACGACGTTGGCGGCCCGCGTTTCGGCAGCTACCTGCGCGGGCGCCGCGCCATCGCGGCCCTGTTCCCCGATGCCGACTCCGCAGGCACACCCTTGCGTTATGAAGGCAGCTTCACGATGTATGGCGGCGCGGGCCTGCGCAGCAATTTCGGCGGCAACATCCAGCTGCTGACGCCGGGCGGCCAGCAGGTGCTGGGCGTTGAAGGCGTGGCGCCGCCGGCCAGCGCAGGCGTGGTGACGCAAGGGCAGGGCAACATCCAGCTGTTTGCGCAAGGCAGCCTGCTGCTGGGCCAAAGCCGCATCATGACCACGTTCGGCGGGCACATCCAGGCCTGGTCGGCCGAAGGCGACATCAACGCGGGCCGCGGCGCCAAGACGACAGTGCTGTACACCCCGCCGCGGCGGGTGTACGACGCCTATGGCAACGTGGTGCTGTCGCCTACCGTGCCTTCCACCGGCGCGGGCATCGGCACGCTGGCACCGATTCCCGAGGTGCCGGCAGGCGACGTGGACCTGATTGCGCCATTAGGCACCATCGACGCCGGCGAGGCAGGCATCCGTGTATCGGGCAACGTCAACGTGGCGGCGCTGCATGTGGTGAACGCGGCCAACATCCAGGTGCAGGGCGACAGCAAGGGCATTCCGATTGCGGTGTCGGTCAACACCAATGCGCTGACCAGCGCCAGCGCGGCGGCGACCACCGCTTCCTCCGCGGCGCAGGACGTCATGCAGCGCGAGCGCTCGGCGGCGCGCCAGAATCAGCCGTCCGTCTTCAACGTGCAGATCCTTGGCTTCGGCACGGAGCCGCTGCCGGCGGGCAGTGGCGGGGAAACGCCGCCGCCCAGGCCGCCGGCGCCGTCGGCCTCCTATGACCCCGGCAGTGCGGTGCGGGTCTTGGGGCTGGGCGACCTGCCGGCGCAGGCGCAGCAGCAACTGACCGAACGCGAGCAAAGCAATCTGGGCCGGCTGTAGCGGAAATGATGAATCCGATATCGACCATAAGCCGG
>NZ_JBYOKH010000010.1:0-140404 GCF_057799415.1 Achromobacter sp. 18P8.1.1
TATTTTTATAAGAGACAGGGCCGGAGGAGACGCGGCCTGCGGCTTGGCCGGCGCCGGACTAGCCGGCTGCGACACGGATGCCGCGATCTGGCCGGCGATGCCGCCTGCAGCCGCCTTCGCGGCCCCGTCCTGCTTGGCAGGCGCGGGGGCATCGGCAGCGGCAGGCGCCGCCTTCTGCGGCGCCGCCGAACCGGCGCGGACGTTGCCTTCGCCTTCGACTTCCAGGCGGATCAGTTCTCCGCCCACGGCCATGACCTGTCCTACGTCGCCACCCAGCGCGACCACCTTGCCGACCACGGGCGACGGGATTTCCACCGTAGCCTTGTCGGTCATCACATCGGCCAGCGGCTGGTCCTCGGCGACGGTGTCGCCCACCTTGACGTGCCAGCCCACCAGTTCGACCTCGGCAATGCCTTCGCCGATGTCGGGCATCTTGATGATATGGATCCCCATCTCACACCTCCATCGCGCGTTTGAACGCTTCGCCGACCCGGCGCGGGCCGGGGAAGTACGCCCACTCCTGCGCATGCGGGTAGGGAGTATCCCAACCGGTCACGCGCTCGACGGGCGCCTCCAGGTGATGGAAGCAGTGTTCTTGCACCAGCGAAATCAGTTCCGCGCCATACCCGCAGGTGCGGGTCGCTTCGTGCACCACGACGCAGCGGCCGGTCTTCTTCACTGAATTCACGATGGTTTCCAGATCCAGTGGCCACAGGCTGCGCAGATCGATGACTTCGGCATCAATGCCGGTCTCTTCCGCGGCGGTCAGCGACACATACACCGTGGTGCCGTAGGTCAGCACCGTCAGCGCCTTGCCCGGCCGCACGATGGCGGCGGTATCCAGCGGCACGGTGTAGTAGCCGGTGGGCACCACACTACCCGGCCGCCCGGTCCACGGCGTCACCGGACGGTCGTGGTGGCCGTCGAACGGGCCGTTGTAGAGCCGCTTGGGCTCCAGGAAAATCACGGGATCATCGTTCTCGATCGAGGCAATCAGCAAGCCCTTGGCGTCATAGGGGTTGGACGGCATCACCGTGCGCAGCCCGCAGACCTGCGTGAACATGGCTTCGGGACTCTGGCTGTGCGTCTGCCCGCCATAGATGCCGCCGCCGCAAGGCATGCGGATGGTCATCGGGGCGATGAACTCGCCCACCGAGCGGTAGCGCAGGCGCGCGGCCTCCGACACGATCTGGTCGGAGGCGGGATAGAAGTAGTCGGCGAACTGGATCTCGCACACGGGCCGCAGGCCATAGGCGCCCATGCCCACCGCCACGCCCACGATGCCGCCTTCCGAGATCGGCGTGTCGAACACGCGCGAGCTGCCGTATTTGGTCTGCAAGCCCTCGGTGCAACGGAACACGCCGCCGAAATATCCGACGTCCTGCCCGAACACCACCACGTTGTTGTCGCGCTCCAGCATCACATCCATCGCGGAGCGCAATGCCTGGATCATGGTCATCGGCGCAGAGGCCGGACCAGCGTTGTTATCAATTGCCATGATCAGACTCCGAGCTGCTGACGCTGCCGGCGCAGATGCTCCGGCATGTCTTTGTAGACGTCTTCAAAGATGCTGGCCGCACTGGGGACGTGTCCGTCGACCAGCGTGCCGTAGCTTTCCGCTTCCTTCTGGGCTGCAACGATCTCGGCGTCGAGCTCGGCGCGCACCGCCTCGTGTTCGGCGTCGGACCAGATGCCCAGCGAGATCAGGTGCTTCTTGAAGCGCTCGATCGGGTCGCCCAGCGGGAAATGCGCCCAGTCGTCGCCCGGGCGGTACTTGGAAGGGTCATCGGAAGTCGAGTGCGGACCGGCGCGGTACGTCACCCATTCGATCAGGGTCGGGCCCAGGTTGCGGCGGGCGCGTTCGGCGGCCCAGCGCGAGGCGGAATAGACCGCCAGGAAATCGTTGCCGTCCACCCGCAGCGACGCGATGCCGCAGCCCACGCCGCGGCCCGCGAAGGTCGCGCCTTCGCCGCCGGCGATTGCCTGGAAGGTGGAAATGGCCCACTGATTGTTGACCACGTTCAGGATGACCGGCGCGCGGTACACATGCGCGAACGTCAGCGCGGTGTGGAAGTCGGCCTCGGCGGTCGCGCCGTCACCGATCCAGGCCGACGCGATGCGCGTGTCGCCCTTGATGGCGGATGCCATCGCCCAGCCCACCGCCTGGATGAACTGCGTGGCGAGGTTGCCGGAGATCGTGAAGAAGCCGTTTTGCCGGTCGGAATACATCACCGGCAGCTGACGCCCCTTGAGCGGGTCGCGTTCGTTGGACATCAGCTGGCACATCATGGTGACCAGCGACACGTCGCGCGACAGCAGGATGCTTTGCTGGCGGTAGGTCGGGAAACACATGTCGCCCTGCTCCAGCGCCAGCGCATGGGCGGAGCCGATCGCTTCCTCGCCCAGGCTCTGCATGTAGAACGAGATTTTCTTCTTGCGCTGTGCGGTCAGCATGCGCCCGTCGAAGATGCGCGTTTTCAGCATGGCCCGCATGCCGGCGCGCAGCTGATCGTTGCTGATCTCGGGCGCCCACGGACCCACCGCGCGGCCGTCGTCATCGATCACCCGGACCAGGCTGTACGCCAAGGCGCCAGTATCAACTGCGGCAACATCAATGGGGGGTTTGGGCACCTCGCCGGGCGGCGACAGATGCAGATAGGAAAAGTCGGTCTTGCAACCCGGACGCCCTGTGGGCTCGGGGACGTGCAACTTCAACGGCCCATATTGGCTCATATATTGTCTCCACGCTTGATCGTGTCATGCGTTTTCTTCCTACCAAGACATTGCCAAAGGCGTGTGACCTCAAGCGCTGCCATCGTCGGCCCGCGCATAGGGATAAATATGCGTGGCCGTCGACGAGATTAGCACAGGGGACGGGGTCGTTGAGGCGGGCCAGCATTCATGCGGGCCCGCATCCCACTAGGGGTTTTCCAGCGTTTACCAGCGGTAGCTCAGGGTGGCATACAGCGTGCGCGGATCGCCGTAGCGGCACCCGGTCGCACCCGCGCAAGCCAGGTAGCCGCGGTTGAACAGATTGCGCGCATTCAACGTCAACGACAGGCCGGACATGGCCGGGTCCAGCGCGCCAAAGTCATAGGCGGCCAGGGCGTCGACCAGGAACTGGCCGGGCACGTTCGCGGGATAGCCAGGCAGGTTCGTCGAGCTGGCATAGCGCACGCCCGCGCCGAGGGTCAGGCCGGGCACGCCGGCGGCGGTCAGGTTGTAGTCGGCCCAGACGGAGGCGCTGTGCAGCGGCACCAGCGCAATGCGCTGGTCAACCAGCGAGGGGACTGTGCTGCGCGTGGTGCGAGCGTCGGTGTAGGCATAGCTGGCCGTCAGGTTCATGGCGGCCAGGCGCGCCTTGGCTTCCAGCTCCAGACCGCGCGACCGCGCCCGGCCGGTCTGCACGGAGTACGTCGCGTCGGCCGGATCGCTAGTCAGTGCATTGGTCTGGGTCAGGTCATAGACCGCCGCGCTGTACAGCATGTTGCCGCCCGGCGGTTCGTAGCGCAGGCCCAGTTCGTACTGCGTTCCTTTGGTCGGTTTGAACGCGTTGCCCGCGCGATCCACGCCGATGGTCGGCGCAAACGACTGGCTGGCGCTTAGGTAAGGCGCCAGGCCGTTGTCGGCCAGGTACACCAGGCCCACGCGGCCGGTCGTGGCGCTGTCGCGAAGACGCGTCGTGGCGCCGTTGGCGTAGTTCTTTTGGTCGGTGTCCGCCCAATCCTGGCGGCCGCCCAGCACCAGCACCCATTTGTCCTGGATCTTGATCTGGTCTTGCAGATACAGGCCCAGCGAATCGGAACGCGTATTGATGCCGTAGTCGGCGGCGGTGTTCAGCACCGGCACCGCGCCGTACACGGGGTGGTAGATGTCCGCCAACGCCGCCACCGTGCCGGAATGCCGATGCGAGTCATAGCCGCTGCGGTAGTAGTCCAGCCCAGCCAGCACGGTGTGCTGCAGGGGGCCGCCGTCCAGCTTCAGCTCCAGGGAGGTATCGGTTGCGACGCCATACGAGTGTTCGCTGCGGCTGACCACGCCGCGCCGCAAAGTCTGGCCGTTGGCCTGCAAGCCGCCAAAACTCAGATAGTCCCACGTGCCGTCCGCCGTGAAGTACCGGGCGCTCTGGCGCAGCGTCACCCGGTCGTTGAACGCGTGCTCGAACGCGTAGCCGACGGTGTAGGTATCGGTGTCGTAGCGGTCGAAATCCGGTTCGCCGATGAAGAGGTCGCGGGGGATCTGGCCATTCAAGGTATTGGCGGCCGGCATGGGCGCGGCAAAGCGCGTGCGGATGCGCTGATAGCTGGCCAACAGCGTCAGCGAAGTCGCCGCCGAGGGCTGCCACGTCAAGGCTGGCGCCAGATAGGTCCGGTCGTCCGGCACATGGTCCACCCAATTGTCGGCGTTGCGGGCAAGGCCCGTCAGACGGTACGTCCAGGCGCCGTCCTCGGACAGCGCGCCGGTGAAGTCGCCCGACACCTGCCGGCGGCCATAGCTACCGGTATCCAGGTTCAGCTCGCGCAGGGCGTCGGCCGAGGGGCGTTTGCTGACGGTGTTGACCACACCGCCCGGACTCAGTTGCCCATACAGCACCGACGACGCGCCGCGCAGCACTTCCACCCGTTCCAGCCCATACGGTTCCTGCCCGCCGTCGTAGACGCTGGACTGCAGTTTCAAGCCGTCGCGCAATTGCCCGGAGTTCCCCGCGGCCACATTGAAACCGCGCAGCATCAGGTCGTCCACCATGCGGCTGAAGGCAGGAGACTGCGCCGATACGCCCGGCGTGTAGCCCAGCGCGTCTGCCACCGACCCTGCCTTGACCGCGCGGATCTGATCGCTGGTGACGACCGACACGGATTGCGGCGTTTCGATCAGCGGCGTGTCCGTCTTGGTGCCCGACAGCGCGCGCTGCGCCACGTAGCCGTCCACATGCCCGGTGGGCGATTCGATGGAACCGTTCACGCGGACCGGCTCAAGCAGCGTCGCGCCTTGGGGGGCGCGGCGCGCACTCAGCGTGCCATTGGCGGTGACGGCCAGTTCCAGGCCGCTGCCGGCAAGCGCGCGGCGCGCCGCATCTTCGGCCGTGAAATCGCCGGCGATGGCCGGCGCAGTGCGCCCCGCCACCAGGGCGGGATCGACGGACACCGCGCGCCCGCTCTGGCGTGCGATGCGGGTCAGCGTATCGCCCAGAGCGCCTGCGGGCAGATCGAAGCGCAGCACGGCGCGGGCGGCGGCTGGGCCACCCGGCGGGGTTTGGGCATGGACCGCGGGCACGGCCAAGGCGATGAACAGCGCGGCGGCCAAAGGCCGGAGCGGGCGACGATGAAACATGGATTCTCCTGCAACAGTTTGGTGTTTCAGGAGGGATGTCCAACGACGCGGACAAAAGTGATCATTTATTTTCAGTGCGGGGGTCGCGTACATCGATGCTGACGAACCACCCGCCCAGCGACGTGACGTCGATCGGCAAGGTCTGGCGCAGCGACTCCAGCGCGCGGCCGGTGTCGTCCAGCGGAAACGCCCCCAACACGCGCAGCCGCGCGGCGGCCGGCGTGATGCGGATGAGGCCGCGCCGATAGGGCCGCAGCGCTTGCACCACCGCGCCCAATGGCTCGTCATGCACGACCAGCATGCCGCTTTGCCAGGCGGCAGCGTCAGCCAGTACGGTTTCCGGCTGGCCCAGGCCTTGCGCATCGAACCGCAAGCCCTCGCCTGCCTGCAGCACGCGGCGCTGGCCGGCCGCACGCACTTCGACGCGATGTTCAACCACGCTGGCAACGCAAGCCTCTTCCCCGCGCGCCACGCTGAACACCGTGCCCAACGCCTGCACCTCGCCTTCGGCGGTCGAGACGATGAACGGCCTCTCGGCGTCAGGCGCCACACGCGCATAAACCGCGCCCGCTTTCAGGCGCACGCGCCGAACGCCAGCGCTGAAATTCAGATCGACGGCCGAGCGCGCATTCAGCGTCAATTCGCTGCCGTCCGGCAAGGTATAGGTGTGACGTTCGGCCGTGCCCGTGCGCAGGTCGGCGGTCAGCGTACCGAGCGGGGTCTGGCGGTCGACCAGGGCGGCCAGTCCACCCGCCGCCAGCGCAACGCCCAGCACGTTGCGCAGCATCCGCCGCCTGGCTGGCGGGGTCAGCAGGGCGCGGCCGGCCGCCTGGCGCTGCTCGCCCCCGCCCAGCGCCGCAAAGGAATCCTTGACGGCGGCATTGACCTGATCCCAGGCCGCGCCATGGCGGGGATCCGCCAGCCGCCACTGTTCGAACCGCGCACGGTCGGCCGCGGCCACGCTGCCCGACGACAACAGCACCATCCAATCCACGGCCGATTCCAGATCGGCCGGCAGCAACGGCGCGGTCATTCAGCCAAGCGCGCCGCCACGCATAGCGTGATGGCCTGCTTCATGTAGCGCCGCACCGTGATGACGGATACGCCGACACGCACGGCGATCTCGGCATAGCCGAGTCCGTCGAGCTGGCTGTACAGGAAAGTCTGGCGCGCCTTGAGCGGCAGGCGTTGCAACGCGCGGTCAATATGCATCAGGGCCTCGACCACCAGCGCGCGGCTTTCTTCGCTGGGCGCGGTGGCGGGCGGCAACGCGCCCAGGCTGTCGAGATACGCGCGCTCCAGTTCACGGCGGCGCCAGAAGGTGAACAGCGTACGCTGCGCTAATGTGGTCAGAAACGCGCGAGGTTCGCGGATGGTGTCGGCCTGTCGGCCGGCCAGGACACGCACGAACGTATCGTGCGCCAGATCGGCCGCATCATGGCGGCACCCCAGCCGGCGACGCAGCCACTCCTGCAACCAGGAGTGATGCGCTTCATACAGCTCGGCAGCGGAATGCTCCGTGGGCTGTGCGGATGAGGACATGGAAAGGCGCCGGGCTAATTAACAATAAGAATTATTGTCATTTATTGCCTGGCGCGCAAGCGCCCTGTTTCGGGCGCCCCCAACATGCTTGGCTTGCGGTCAGACCGGACCGGTCCACTCCGTGACGAACTCGCGGTAGTCGGGGCGATTGGCCGGCGGTACCGCGCAAGCGGGCGTGCCGATCGCCAGATAGCCCAGGAAACGGTAGTCCAGCGAGTCCAGGCCCAGCGCGTTCTGCACGTCTTCGACGTAGGTGCCGACGCCCGTGCTCCAGAACGCGCCGTAGCCCAGCATGTGCACGGCGTTCAAGATGTTCATGACCGAGCAGCCCGTGGCCAGCAGTTGCTCGTGTTCGGGGATCTTGGTGTTGTCGTGCGCGATCTTCTGCGCCACGGCGACGAACAGCGGCACGCCGGCCATCCATTCGCGCACCGATTTTTCCTTTTCAGGCGTCATGCGCGGGTCGCCGCTGCGCTTGACCGCTTCCAGCGCGACATCAGCCAGCTTGCCGATGGCCTCGCCCTGGATGACGACAAAACGCCACGGACGCAGCGCGCCGTGATCTGGGGCCGACATGGCGGCTTGCAGGATTTGTTCGAGTTCGTCGGGCTTGGGCGCCGGACCCCGCAAAAACTTCACGGAACGGCGCGTGGTCAGGGCGTGCAACGGAGTGGCGGTAGTGGTTACGGTCATTGATTCGGGCGCAAATGGGAAAGAAACAGATTCTCATATTACGCCAAGTCATCGGCGGCGCCCTGCTTCCCCCCGCCGGGCCAGAGGTCATTCGATCTGGATATTCACCTCTTTGATGACCGCCGCCCACCGCGTCAACTCCGTATCCACGAATTGCCCCAGCTCCGCCGGACTGCTGGCGCCGGGCGTGGCGCCCTCGCCTTTGAAGCGCGTCTGTAGCGCGGGCACGGCCAGCGCCCGCGCGACGGCCTGGTTCAGCACGGCGACGACTGCGTCCGGCGTGCCCTTGGGCGCCATCAAGGCGTTCCACGTATTGATTTCGTAACCCTTGAACGCGGTCGTTTCCGCGACGGTGGGCACGTCCGGCAGCTCGGTGGAACGCTCCCGCGTGGTGACCGCAAGGGCGCGCAGGCTGCCCGCCTTGACCTGCGGCAACGCCGCCGGCAAGGTCGCGAAGCTGAACTGCGTTTCGCCGCTCATGACGGACGAGTTGGCCAGCGCGCCGCCGCGGTACGGCACGTGCTGGATCTTCACATGCGCTTCGGACGCGAACATCGCGCCCGCGACATGCACCGGCGAGCCGTTGCCGCTGGACGAATAGTTCAGATCGCCCGGCTTTGTGCGCGCCAGTTCGACCAGGTCTGCTACCGAGTTGACCGGCAGCTTGGGATTGGCGACCAACACCAACGGAATCGACGCGATCATGCTGACTGGCGTGAAGCCACCCACCGGGTCATAGCCCAGCGACTTCCGGTAGACCGCAGGATTGATGCCGTGGCTGGAAACTGTCGCCATGAACAGCGTGTACCCGTCGGGCGCCGCCTGCTGCACGGCGGCGGCGGCGATGTTGCCCGCCGCGCCTGCCTTGTTCTCGATGATGATGGGCTGCTTGAGCTCCTTGCTCAGCTGTTCGCCCAACGCCCGCGCCAGGATGTCGGTGGTGCCGCCTGCGGAATAGCCCACGATGATGCGTATGGGCTGGCTCGGATAGCTGTTTTGGCCATGGGCCGGCGCCACGGCGCACGCCACCGCCAATCCAGCTAAGGCCACGCTCAGGAAAGTCGCTTTCATCTCTGTCTCCTCGTCGCCGCGCTTGTGTGCGCGATCTGTGGCTCCGCCGCCGGGGAAATGGGACGGATACCGGGGGTGAACCGGATCCAGGACGAATTCAGGACGCAACCGTCCCCGGAGCCGTGCCGGAGCAGCGCGCGGCCCTGGGACCTGCAAGGGGAATCCGGCCTGGCGCCGGGGTCAGGTGCCGGTAAACACCGGCGCTCTCTTTTCTGCGAACGCCTTGCGGCCTTCGCGATAATCATTGCTCTCGAAGCACTCCATCACCAGCCGGCGCATGCCTTCGATGTCGACTTCGGGTCCAAGCTGCTGCATCTGACGGATCATCCGTTTGCCCGCTCGCAGCGTCAGCGGCGCGTTGGCCTGGATCTGAGCCAGCATCTTGTCCAGCGTTCCCGGCAGGTCGGCAACCGGAGCCACTTTACTGATCAGGCCCAGTTCCTTCGCCTCGCCCGCCGTGTAGCGCGCGGCCGTCAGGAAAATCTCCAACGCATTGGCGGGGCCGACCGCCGTGACGAGGTTGCGGATCGCAGTCAGCCGGTAACCCAGGCCCAGCTTGCCGGCGGGAATGGCAAACGTGCTGTCGTCCGAGGCCACGCGAATATCGCAACACAGCGCGATGTTCAGTCCGCCACCGATGCAATATCCCTGGATGTACGCCAGCGTGGGCTTGTCATAGTCATAAAGCGCCAGTTGCGCCGCTTCGGCGACAAGCTCGTATTCCTGCACGGCCTCTTCCCCGCTGCGCAGGGTGTCGAACTGCGAAATATTTGCGCCGCTGACAAACGCCTTGCCACCCGCCCCCTGCAAGACCACCGCGCGGATCTGCGGATCCTTCGCGAACGCATCCAGCACGACGGGAATGGCCTGCCACATCGCATAAGACACGGCGTTGTGCCGCTGCGGATCGTTGAATGTCAGCCAACCCACCGCACCGCGCTTCTCGGCCACGATGTGTTCGGTAATCTCGTCTTGCAGGATGCGTTCAATGTTCACGGTTGCTTTCCTTGTATGACTGTCTGATGCCGTTCAATGCCGTTGGTCAGATGCGTGCGCATAGCCAACCGGGCGGCGTCGCTGTCGCCCGCCACGATCGCATCGAAAATAAGGTGGTGTTCGCGTTCGATCTCGGCGACGCGCTCCGTGCCCGCGCTGGTGTAGCGCAGCGTGCGGACGGCGCTGCGGAACACATGCCGCAAATGCGCCAGCAAGCGGACGAAATAGGGGTTGTTGGTGGCTTCGCCCACGGCCATATGGAAATCCAGGGCGTGATCAGCGCCTGCCTGCCAATCGTTTCCCGCCGCGTCCACCCGCAGCAGCGCCTGACGCAAGGTCTCGATTTGCTCGGGCTTGCGGTGCAGCGCCGCCTGCGCGGCCGCTCCCGACTCCAGCTCCACGCGCAGCCAGAAGATGTGCGCCAGCGGTTCCGGGGAAAGCAGGTCTTCGGGTGCGATCTCGAAATTGCGCGTGCCCACGTCAAGCGCAACGAAGGTACCCACGCCGCGCCGGGTATCCACGTATCCCGACAGCTTCAGCCGCGCAATCGCTTCGCGCACGACGTTGCGGCTAACCGCGAACATCTGCGCCAGTTCGAATTCCGTGGGCAGGCGTTGGCCGGGCTCGAACTCGCCCGAGACGATCTTCTGGCGAATCTGCGCGGCGATTTCGTCGGGCAGATTGTCAGGACGTCCCAGGCTGGAAAACACGTGGTCGGCGGCGGGGGTTGGGGCGTTCATCATGGGGGGTCTCCGTCAGGGCTGCCTTGTTTCCGGCAGCCATGGCGGCGATATTAGCCTTGTGTGTCAGATCACGCCGTCCAGGGCCAACTGACGCAAGTCGGCTGGCGCAAGACCCAGCATGCCCCCGTAGACGTCGCCATTGTGTTCGCCGCGCTCCGGCGCAGATTTCATCTCGCCCGGCCCCGTACGGCTAAGGATCATCGGCTGGCCAACCACCGAAATCGGCCCCAGCGCGGGATGCTGAATTTGACGGCTCAGGTTCAGATGGCGCACCTGCGGATCCTCGAACGTCTGGTCCATGCCCAGGATGGGTCCGCAGGGCACGCCTTGCTCGTTCATCCGCGCGATCCAATCGGCGGTGCTGCGCGTAGCCGTGCGCTCACCGATGGCGGCGTTCAACGCAGCACGGTTCCTGGCGCGCAAAGGCACCGTCAGGAACCGTTCGTCGTCAATCAGCGCCGGGATCTCCAGGACACGGCATAGCCGCGCATAGATGTCGTTGCCCATCGCAGCGATGTTCATATAGCCATCGCGCGTGGGAAACACACCGGTGGGGCTGCTGGTGGGATGGTCATTGCCGCTCTGCCCCGGCACCTCGCCATTCATCAACCAGCGCATCGCCTGGAAATCCATCATCCAGACCTGGGATTGCAGAAGGGACGTCTGGACCCACTGCCCTTGCCCGGACACTTCACGCTCCAGCAACGCGATGAAAATGCCGATCGCGCAGAACAGGCCCGAGGTCAGGTCCGCTATCGGTATGCCCGCCCGCATCGGCCCCCGGCCCGGTTCGCCAGTGACCGACATCAAGCCGCCAATGCCTTGGGCGATCTGATCCAGCCCCGGACGCCCGGCGTAGGGGCCGTCCTGCCCGAATCCCGACACGCTGGCATAGACGATGCGCGGATTGATCTTGTGCAGCGACTCGTAATCAATGCCCAGCTTGAATTTCACGTTGGGGCGGTAGTTTTCAACCACCACATCCGCCTGGCGGACCAAGTCCATGAACAGGGCCCTGCCCTTCGGGTGCTTCAAGTTCAGCGTCACGCTGCGCTTGTTCCGATGCGTGTTTTGGTAGTCGGCAAACTGCGCCGAGCCGCCCGGCTTGTCATCCTGCTCGTCCCCCGGCTCTTCGATCTTGATCACCGTCGCGCCCCAATCCGCGAACTGGCGCACCGCGGCCGGGCCGGAGCGCACCCGGGTGAGGTCCAGGACCGTGAAACGGCTCAAGGGTTTGGAATCCATGATTGTCTGTCTCGCGATTTATGGGGCGGAAGATGCGCCGGCAACCGCTGACGTCTAACGCTATTTGTTGGATGTTGGACATCTTACATCTTGATTTTGGCCAAAACAATCCGCCGATCCGTTTCCCACGGATCGGGCTTTCCCTAATTAGATGGGGGGCGGTCAGCCCAGGTGCGTATGCCGTTCCTGGCGCTCTTCGACCTGCATTTCGGACAAGCCGTGCAGGATGCCGCAGTCTTCCGCGTCGGGCCGTGCCGACAGGCAGCGCTGGCGCAATTCGGTCAGTTGCGTCTTCAACTGCGTCAGTTCGGCGATGCGTTCATCCACGTGGGAAATGTGCTCGTCGAACAGTTCATTAATAGGGCCGCATCCCGTTTGATGATTGTCGGCCAGGGACAGAATGGCGCGGATCTCGTCCTGCGTCATGTCCAGCGCCCGGCAGTTGCGGATCAGGCGCAGCCTTTCCAGATGGGGCTGCCCATAGCTGCGGTAGTTGTTCAGGCCGCGCTCCGGCGCGGGCAGCAGCCCTTCTTTCTCGTAGTACCTGACGGTTTCGACCGTGGTGCCGGCCGCCGTGGCCAATTCGCCAATACGCATCGCGTCTCCCTGGATCGCATCCGAGTGAATTAAGGGGTTGACCCTATAGTAACTCCAAGGTGTGGAATACGGCCATCTGCTTACACAAGGCGAAGAAGATGTCCCTCCCACCAGTCAAATCCCTACAACCCCTGCCCGCCAAGCAAGAAGACGCCTGCTGCGCAGGCAGCGGACACGCGCGGGGCAAGGCGGGGCACGATCACGCGGCGCACGGCGCCGACCACGATCATTCCGGTCACGATCACGCCGGCCACGATCATGCGGGCCACGATCACGCCGACCACAAGCACGAGCACGCTCATGACCACAAGCATGACCATGCCCATGATCACGGCCATCGCCATGCGCAACCGGAAGCCGCCTGCTGCGGCCACGCCCACAGCATGGAGAACCTCTCGCTGTCGGGCGACGGCGGCGCCACGCTTGCCGCCGGCCCCGGCCAGTTGCTGGCCCGCCTGCGCATCGGGCAGATGGACTGCCCCACCGAGGAAACACTGATCCGCAAGAAGCTCGACGGCCTGGACGGCGTGCATGCGATGGACTTCAACCTGATGCAGCGCGTGCTGACGGTCGTGCACGCCGAGGGCGCGCTGGACCGCATCATGGCTGCCATCAAGTCGCTGGACATGACGCCGGAACCGCTGGCCGACGGGGCGCCCCGTACCCCTGCCCCCGCCGCCAAGCCCGTGAACTGGTGGCTGATCGGCGGTTCGGGCGTGCTGGCCGCCCTGTCCGAGTTTTCGCATTTCGCCGACTGGCCGCTGGGCATCACGGCGGCATTTGCCGTGGCTGCCATTCTGGCTTGCGGGGTCACCACCTATCGCAAGGGCTGGATCGCCGTGCGCAACGGCAATCTCAACATCAACGCCTTGATGAGCATCGCCGTGACCGGCGCCGTGCTGATCGGCCAGTGGCCCGAAGCGGCCATGGTGATGTTCCTGTTCAACGTGGCCGAACTGATCGAAGCCCGGTCGCTGGACCGAGCGCGCAACGCCATCCGCGGCCTGCTGGACCTGGCGCCGGAAACGGCGACAGTACGCCAGGCCGACGGCCGCTGGCTTGAAGTGCCTGCCGCGCAGCTGCAGGTGGACGACGTGGTGCGCGTGCGTCCGGGCGAACGTATCGCTGCCGATGGCATCATCGTCAGCGGCAGCTCGGCCGTGGACCAGTCGCCCATCACCGGCGAAAGCCTGCCCGTGGAAAAGGGACAGGACGATCCCGTCTTCGCCGCCACCGTGAACGCGTCCGGCTCGTTCGAATACCGCGTAACCGCGGCCGCCGGCAACACAACACTGGCCCGCATCATCCACGCGGTCGAGCAGGCCCAGGGCGCGCGCGCCCCCACCCAGCGCTTCATCGACCGCTTCTCGCGCATCTACACGCCCGCCGTGGTGGGCGTGGCGCTGCTGGTCGCCGTAGTGCCTCCCCTGCTGTGGGGCCAACCGTGGTTCGACGCGATCTATCGCGCCCTGGCGCTGCTGATCATCGCCTGCCCCTGCGCACTGGTGATCTCCACGCCGGTCAGCATCGTCAGCGGCCTGACCGCGGCATCGCGGCGCGGCATCCTGGTCAAGGGCGGCGTCTATCTAGAAGAAGGTCGCAACCTGAAGTGGCTGGCGCTGGACAAGACCGGCACCCTGACGCACGGCAAACCGGTGCAGACCGATCTGCAGGATTGGGACGTGTCCGACCAGACCCGTCAGCCTGCGGCCCTGATCGCCGCCAGCCTGGCCGCTCGTTCCGACCACCCCGTCTCGTTGGCGGTGGCCAATGCGGCACGCGATGAAGGCAAGATCTTGCTGGACGTCGAGGCTTTCACGGCCCTGCCCGGGCGCGGCGTCAGCGCGCAGATCGACGGCGTGACCTATCAATTGGGCAACCGCCGCCTGATGCGCGAACTGGGCGTGTCCAGCCCCAAGCTGGAAGCGCGCCTGGATGAACTGGAACGCCAAGGCAAAAGCGCGATCGCGCTGACCGATGGCCTTCGCGTGATGGCGTTGGCCGCCGTGGCCGACACCGTGAAGCCGACCAGCGCGGCCGCCATTGCCGACCTGCATGCGCTGGGCGTGCGGACCCTGATGCTGACGGGCGACAACACCCCCACCGCGCAGGCCATCGCCAAGCAAGTGGGCATCGACGAAGCCCGTGGCGATCAACTGCCCGAAGACAAGCTGGCCGCCATCGAAAGCAAGCTGGCGCCCAGCGGGCGGGTGGGCATGGTGGGCGACGGCATCAACGACGCCCCCGCGCTGGCCCGCGCTGATATCGGCTTTGCCATGGGTGCGGCCGGCACGGGCACCGCCATCGAAACGGCCGACGTGGCCCTGATGGACGACGACCTGCGCAAGATCGGCACCTTCCTGCGCTTGTCGCGCGCCACGCATCGCGTGCTAATCCAGAACATCACGCTGGCGCTCGGCATCAAGGTGGTGTTCCTGACGCTTGCCATGACCGGCCAGGCGACGCTATGGATGGCGGTCTTCGCCGATGTGGGCGCCAGCCTGCTGGTGGTCGCCAACGGCCTGCGCCTGCTGCGCGCCGCGGCGTAAGCCGAAGCGCGAGAGGACGGGAAGTAATAAGACGGAAGACGAAAGACGGACGGGCCTCAGCCCGTCTGTTCTTCCTGAGGCCAGTCGCGCAGCACGGGCGCATCCGGCGCGCCGGGGCCGACATCACGCAGGTGCTCGTGCTGCAGCAGCGCCATGCGATAGGCGTCGCGATAAGCGCCGTTGGAGAAGAACTCTTCCTTCAACAGGCCTTCGATCTGGAAGCCGCAGCGTTCGTACACGTGCACGGCCGCGATGTTGTCCTTGTCCACCACCAGGTAGACCTTGTGCAGGTTCAGCACGCGGAACGCGTAGCCCACCGCGATGCGGGTCGCCGCTTTGGCGTAGCCCCGGCCCTGATAGCTGGGCGCGATGATGATCTGGAATTCAGCGCGGCGGTGGATGTAGTCGATTTCCACCAGTTCCACCAGGCCGGCCGGTTGGCCGGTGTCGTGCTCGATGATGAAACGCCGCTCGTTCTGGTCGTGCAAGTGGCGGTCATAGAGGGCAACCAGTTCGTCATAGGCCTCGTAGGGCTCTTCGAACCAATAACGCATGATGACGTCGTTATTGTTGATCTTGTGCACGAAGTGCAGGTCGCCGCGCTCCAGGGGGCGTATTTTGATATCGGATATTACCGACATAGAAACCTCCGAAAGTGCCGTCATTGTAGTCGAATCTGCCTCAAGACGCCCTTTTCATGGGTATTTTGGTATTTTATCGGCCGTTTATGCGGCTCTCAGACCATAATTGGCTTGAAAGCATTGCCATTGCTTGATCTGAAAATAAATAATCAACGAAAAAGTAACGCCATGCGACGCGCCGAACCCGGCACGGAACGCGGGAATCGTCTGTCCGGGCGGTAATGACCCTGGCCGTTTTTTTCGGTGCTTGCCTGCCTCTCTCATGCCACACTGCCGGGTGTTGCGCGCTATCACAATGAACAAGAGGAAAAGACATGCATATCCTGGTGGCAGGCTTTCAGCACGAGACCAATACCTTTGCGCCCTCCAAGGCGGGCTACGACAATTTCGTCCGGGGTGAAGGCTTTCCCGCCATGGTGCGTGGCGAAGACGTGCTGGCGCTGCGCGCAGTCAATATTCCCGCGGGCGGCTTCATCAACGCCATCGAGTCGCAGGGCCACACCGTGCATCCCGTGATCTGGGCCGGGGCCAGCCCGTCCGCCCACGTCACCCGCGACGCCTACGAGCGCATCGCCGGCGAAATCGTGGATGCCGCGCGCGACGGCCCTTACGATGCCGTCTACCTGGACCTGCACGGCGCCATGGTCACCGAACACCTGGATGACGGCGAAGGCGAATTGCTGGCGCGCGTGCGCGGGATCGTGGGGCCGGACGTGCCGGTCATCGCCAGCCTGGACTTGCACGCCAACGTCACGGCGCAGATGCTGCACGAGGCCGACGGGCTGGCGGCCTTCCGCACGTACCCGCATGTGGACATGGCCGACACCGGCGAACACGCCGCGCGCTTGCTACTGGCCCGTATCGCGGCCGGCAGCCAATGGGCTCGCAGCGAACGCCGCCTGCCCTTCCTGATTCCCATCAACGGCATGTGCACGATGCTGCAGCCGTCGCAGGGCGTGTACGAGGTGCTGGCGCAACTGGAACAGACGCCGGGCGTCGCCTCGATCTCGTTCGCGCCCGGCTTTCCGGCGGCGGACTTTCCGGAATGCGGCCCGGTGGTCTGGGCTTACGGCACGGATGCCGCGGCGGTGGAACAGGTCACCGAAGCGCTGTACCAGCGCGTGATGGAACTCGAACCGCAATGGTCGCCCGACTTCCTGGAACCGGCCGACGCGGTACGACGCGCGCAGGCCTTGACGGCGGGCGCATCGCGCCCCGTCGTCATTGCCGACACCCAGGATAATCCCGGCGCAGGCGGCGACGCCAACACAACGGGCATGCTGCGCGCGCTGGTCGAAGCGGATGCGCAGAACGCGGCGCTTGGCCTCTTCTATGATCCGGCAGCCGTGCAAGCGGCGACGGCCGCTGGCGTCGGCAAGACGGTGTCGCTACGCCTGGGCGGCCAATCGGGCGTCGCGGGCGACACGGCGTTCGAAGGCGAATTCGTAGTGGAAACGCTATCGCCCGGCAAGCTGCGCTTTGACGGGCCGATGATGCATGGGATGGATGTGGACCTGGGAGCGGTCGCGGGCTTGCGGATCGGTGGCGTGCGTGTCGTGGTCAGCGCCAGCAAGGCGCAGATGCTGGACCGCAACCTGTTCCGCGTGGGCGGCGTGCAGCCCGAAGACATGGCGATCCTGGTAGTGAAGAGTTCCGTGCATTTCCGGGCCGACTTCCAACCCATCGCGCAAGAGGTGCTGGTGGCCAAGGCGCCGGGCCCCATGCAGGCCGACCCGGCGGACTTGCCCTGGACCCGCTTGCAGCCGGGCATCCGCGTCCGGCCGCTGGGGCAGCCCTTCGCCAGCCGGTAGCGAGCCGGTAGCCAGCCGATAAACGGCGCCTGGCCCGGCAGGCTTACTTGAGCTTGCCCTGAGGGCTGACGAAATCTTCCAGCGTCAGCCCTTTCTCTTTCAGGATGGCCTCCAGCAGAGGTTGCAGCTTGCCCAGGCTTTCCTGCACCGTCTCGCGTACGGTGTCCACCACCACCTGCGTGCTGCGTTCGATTTCGATATTGACGAAGTCGCCCACCTGCTTGTCTTCGAAGACCGTCATGCGGCGGGTTTCGGGAATCAGCCAGACCTCGAACCAGCCTTCGGCGCGGTTCACTTCCGACACGGTCAGGCTGGCGCCGTTGATGGCGATATAGCCCTTGGCGAACACGTACTTGCGGAAGTCTTCAGGGATACTGAAACGCATCAGGCGATTGGTGTCGGACGACTTCACCATGACCACTTCGGACGTGAAGTCCACATGGCCGGACAAGGGGTGGCCGCCGATCTCGGCCCCGTCGCGGGCGGCGCGTTCGACGTTGGCGCGATCGCCTTCGACGTAGCTGCCCAGCGTGGTGATGGCCAGGCTTTGCAGCATGACATCGAAGGTCGCCTGGTTATCTGACAGCAGTTCCGTGACGGTCAGGCAAACGCCGTCCGTCGAGACGCTGGCGCCAATGGCCAGGTCAACGCAGAAACCAGGGGGGAAATCCAGCGTGAAGGTGCGCAGGCCTTCGCGATCCGCGATCTTCGCGATCTTCGCGGTGCCTTGAACAATACCGGTGAACATACGGATCCTGAATACGGGGCGGCAGGCCCCTGAAGCAAAACATCAACGTTAACCGATATTTTGCCAGGAGCCGCCCCGCAAGGCCGGGTGGCGGACGCCACCCGCCGCGCGATCAATGACGGATCGCGATGGTCTTCAGCGTGGTGAAGCCGTACAGTGCTTCGAAGCCCTTTTCACGGCCATAGCCGGATTGGCGCGAACCGCCGAACGGAAGCTCCACGCCGCCGCCGGCGCCGTAGTTGTTGACGAACACCTGGCCGGCGCGCAGCTTGCGGGCCAGGCGCATCTGGCGCGCGCCATCGCGGGTCCACACGCCGGCCACCAGGCCGTACAGCGTGCCGTTGGCGATTTCCAGCGCTTCTTCCTCGGTGTCGAACACCATCGCGGCCAGCACCGGGCCGAACACTTCTTCCTGCGCCAGGCGGCTGTCGGGCGGCACGTCGCGAAACAGCACGGGCGGCTGGTAGTAGCCGGACTCCGGCGTGCCGTCCTTCAGCTTGCCGCGCGCGGCAACCTTCAAGCCTTCGCTTTCGGCCTCGGCCAGGAAACCCCGCACGCGGTCATGCTGGCGAGCGCTGATCAGCGGGCCCACGTCCAGGTCTTGCGCGGCCGGGCCGGTGACGGTGGCCGAGAAGGCCTCCGACAGACGCTTGATCACGGTTTCATACACGCCGCGCTGAATCAGCACGCGGCTGCCGGCCGAGCAGGTCTGGCCGGCGTTCTGGATGATGGCGGCCAGCAGCACCGGCATGGCGGCATCCAGGTCGGCGTCGTCGAACACGACCTGCGGCGACTTGCCGCCCAGTTCCAGCGTGACCGGCACATGGTTTTCCGCGGCGGCGTGCGCCACCATCTTGCCCGTCTGCGGCGAACCGGTGAACGAGATGTGGTCGATGCCCGGATGCGCGGTCAACGCAGCGCCGGCTTCATGGCCGTAGCCGGTGACGATGTTCAACGCGCCGGCGGGCAGGCCCACTTCGGCGGCGATCTCGGCCAGCTTCAACAGCGACAGGCACGCGTCTTCGGCGGGCTTGACCACGCAGGCGTTGCCCGCGGCCAGCGCCGCGCCGACGCTGCGGCCGAAGATCTGCAGGGGGTAGTTCCAGGGCACGATGTGGCCCGTCACGCCATGCGCTTCGCGTACGGTCAGCACGGTGAAGCCCGGGGTGTAGGGAATGGTCTCGCCATGCAGCTTGTCGACCGCGCCGGCATAGAACTCGAAATAGCGTGCAACTGCCGCGGCGTCCGCGCGGGCCTGCTTGATGGGCTTGCCCGTATCGGCCGATTCCAGCTGCGCCAATTCTTCCTGCCGGTCCAGCAGCGCAAACGCGATGCGCATCAGCAACCGGCTGCGCGCGGCGGGCGCCATCTGGCCCCACTCGCCTTCAAACGCCTGGCGGGCGGCCTGCACGGCGCGGTCGATATCCGCCTCGCCCGAACGGGCGATCGCCTCGAAGGCCTTGCCATCGGACGGGTTCAGGACGGGAATGGTTTCACCGGCGGCAGCAGCCACCCATTCATTGGCGATAAAGTTCTTCTGAGTCACGATGTGCGGAGTAAAGTAGCGGCCGAACGGCCCGTTGCGGAAAAGGCGCCGACGCGCATGCAGCGTCTCGGGCAGGAATCCATGAGGTTTCAAGCAAGGTACGAGAGGCCGCCGCAACTTGTCAATTGAATTGACAGCTTTTGTCCCAAGCTTCAGGACATTTTCCTGACGCCTCGGGTAATCCCTAATATTTCAGGGATTTAGACTGGAATCCCACCCCGCCGCGGCTTGTCATCACGAATGACAAACCCGGCATATTCATCAGGAGCGCGCCGATGAGCGACGTGCGTGACCCGCAGCTGGAATCGTTGTTGGAAGCCGCCGCCCGCCCCCGTCCCGAACTGGACGTGCTGGCCGAAGTGGCCTCTGGCCTGGGCTATGTGCGCGCCGAGCGCTTTGCCGAACGCGTCTATGAAAGCCTGTTCTACGCCATCGCCACCGGCAAGATCGCGCCCGGCAACAAGCTGCCCACCGAACTGGAACTGGCGGCGCTGTTCGAGGTGTCTCGCCCTGTGGTCCGGCAAGCACTCGACCGATTGCGCGAAGACCAGTTGGTCGACTCCATCCGCGGATCAGGCACCTATGTGCGCGCCAAGCCCGACCTGATGGGCGGCATGCCCGCCGTGGACCCTGCGCGCCGCGTCGGCCACATTCTGGAAGGCCTGGAGCTGCGCATGGTGATCGAGCCCGAATGCGCCTACCTGGCCGCCCTGCGCCGCACCACCGACGACCTGCACGAGATGGACCGCATGCTGACGGGCTACGAAGAGGCCGACGCCTCAGGCGCCATCGCCCACCACCACGACTACGGCTTTCACCGTGCCATCGCGGCGGCCACCAGCAACCAGCGCTTCGTCCAGGTCCTGAAATCGCTGGAGTACGACGTCAGCCACGCCGTGAACGTCATGCGCCACCTGGTCCACAGCGAACCCTGGAAGCGCACGCGCGCCGCAATCGACGAACACCGTCACATCTACCGCCTGATCCGGGACCAGGACGCCGACGGCGCCCGCAATGTCATGCGCGCGCATATCGAAAAGGCCAAGAGCCGGATGCTCAACAGCGGCTCGGAGCATTGACCCGCTTGCGCGGCGGGTTTGCGCCCATCAATTCCGCGTCCACCCAGCCTTGGGGTCCCGCTTGTCGTGCAAGTAGTCCCATTCGGTATCGCAAACCCCGCAGACAAAAGCTTCGTGGTTCGCCTTGCGGCTGACGGCCGCCAAGCTGCGCACGGCCCCAAGGCTGATCAGCCCGGCATGGCCGGCCGCCCCGCGCGTTTGCTGCACGATGCCCTCGCATTCACTGCAAATCGCCATTTTCTCCACCTTTCATTATTCTTTCAGTGGAGATACTACAAAATGATACGGGCGATAATGTTCAGCAATTCTCACTAGATTGTTGCGTCAGTGTTTGCCGCGCGGGCCCGGCAAACGGAGCGCGGCGCCCGCTACACCCAGGGCCACGCAAGGTATCATTCGTCGTTCGCCCGGATGGCCCGCCACGGCCAGTCGCGCATGCTGCATCCAAGCCAGCGGCGTCTTTCCGGAACTTGCTGGCGCAAGCGCCGCAGCACTCGTCAACGACCGATAAGAACCATGAAATTAGCCACCTGGAACGTGAACTCCCTGAACGTGCGCCTGCAGCAAGTCCTGGATTGGCTGGCCGCCAATCCGGTCGACGTGCTGTGCATCCAGGAACTGAAGCTCACCGACGACAAGTTCCCCGAGGCCGCCTTCAAGGAAGCCGGCTACCACGCGGTCTGGGCTGGCCAGAAAACGTACAACGGCGTCGCCATCATTTCGCGCGTGCCTGGCACATCCATGGTGCGCAATATCCCCGGCTACGAAGACCCCCAGCAACGCGTCCTGGCACTGACCTTTCCCAGCCCCGAAGGCGACGTGCGCGTCGTGTGCGCCTACTGCCCCAACGGCCAGTCGCTGGATTCGGACAAGTACGTCTACAAGCTGGCGTGGTACGAGGCCATGCACAACTGGTTGGCCGAAGAGATCAAGCAGTACCCGCGCCTGGCCGTGCTGGGTGACTACAACATCGCCCCCGCCGACGAAGACGTGCACAACCCCGAGAAATGGGAAGGCCAGGTCCTTGTGTCCGAGCCGGAACGCGCCGCGCTGCGTGCTTTGCTCGACCTGGGCCTGACGGACTCCTTCCGCCTGTTCGAACAGCCGGAAAAGTCGTTTTCGTGGTGGGATTACCGCCAGTTCGCCTTCCGCCGCAACGCCGGTCTTCGGATCGACCACGTCCTCTTGTCGGCCCCGCTGGTCAAGCGCTGCGTCGCCTGCGTGATCGACAAGGAACCCCGCCGCAACGAGCAGCCATCGGACCACGCGCCGGTGATCGCCACCCTGGAATTCGTCTGAAAATTTTTGTCTGGCGGCGTGTTGCGCGCCGCCAGATTGTTCCTGTATAGTTTTGGTCTTGCTTCATGGGGCGGTAGCTCAGCTGGGAGAGCGTCGCGTTCGCAATGCGAAGGTCGGGAGTTCGATCCTCCTCCGCTCCACCAAATTCCAGACAAAAGAGCCTTGGACACGTTTGTGTTCCAAGGCTTTTTTGTTTTACCGCCGCGTTTGCCCTACACCGCGTCCTGATCCAGCCGGCGCACGGCCGCGCTCAGCGTCGCGAAATCGAATTCCTGGCGGCCGCGCCGCAACAAGCGCATCAACACGGTCGTTGCGACCGGCACGAACGCCGCCAACAGGAAGGATTCCAACAGGAACGTCGGCTTGTCGCCGGGCGCGGGGAAGAAGAACAGGCCCGCCACCAGGCCAGAGACCGTCGCGGTGGTCGCGGTCAGGCCGTCATGCTTGCGGCTGAACAAGCCGTAGAACACCGGGAAGGCGGCAGCCGAGCACAGCAGGTCCGCCAGCAGGAACAGGTACAGCACGCTATAGCCCTGCGAGGCCACGATCATGACCGGGATGGCCAGCAGCAGCACCGCCCAGCGGGCCAGCCGCTTCATGTCCATGCCGTTGGCGTTGGGCATCAGGCGGCGCATGTCCACCGCGACGATGCTGGACACCGCGCTGATCGCCGTGTCGGCCGTGCTCATCACCAGCGACAGGCCCAGCGGAATCAGCGCGATGACAAACCACGCGGGCGCATGCGGCATGATCACGCTGAACAGCGCGATCGAACTGTCGCCCGCCGGGGCCAGCCCCACAAAGGCCAGGCCGAACAAACCCATCAGGAAGATGAACGGGGCGGCCAGGATGCCACCCAAGAGGAAGCCGTTGCGCATCGCACGCGCATCTTTCGCGGCATAGATGCGCTGCCAGTTGCCCTGGTGAAAGATGCCCGTCAGCAGGATCGCCACGAAAAACGTCAGCCCGGCCTTCACGCCGCCCGGATCCGTCACGTCCAGCAATTGGGGCGCCTTGGCCTGCAACGCTTCGATCGTCGGCAACGCGCCGCCCGCCGCCTGCCAGCCGACCACGCACAGGATCACGAGCAAGGGCACGATGACCATCATCTGCACCTGGTCCGTGAAGATCGACGAACGCAACCCGCCGTACGTGGTGTACAGCAGGGTCGTGCCCATCACGATGGCCGCGGTCGCCCACAGCGGCACCGGCGCCAGCATGGTGACCAGTTTGGCGATCGCGGTCACTTCGGCCGACAAGGCGATGAAGAGATAGAACAGCATGATGAAGAGCGCCAAGCCGTACATGGGCCGCCCATAACGCGCCATCAGAAATTCAGTCAGCGTGTGCCCGTGCGGGATCAGTTCGCGCATGCGCCGCCCCAGCGGAATCATGACCAGGCGCGGCGACATGGAACCCAGCGCATAGCCGATCACCGCGGCCAGGCCGCCCCAAGTCGCGGCCTGTGCCGGCGAGAACAAGATCCAGGCGCCCAAGGTGGACGCCATCAGTGTCAGGATGGTGCCGAAGGCGCCCTGGCTGTTGCGGGCCACGATGTAGTCTTCCAGCGTGCCGCGCTTGCGCCGCGTGTAGAGCACGCTGGCCAGCGCGAAACCGCCTGAAAACAGCAGCAGCCACATCAAGGCGGTGGATTGGGTCAACATGGTGGTACAGCCCTCCCGCGACCGGCCGGCAGCCGGGCGCGCGACAAAGCGGCCCGACTGGATGCAGGGGCCGCAAGATGGATGAAAAGCTAGGGAGGGCGCACGAGTCGTGCGATGTCCTTCCCTTCGCCGGCATTACCCGGATCAGGTTCAAAGGGTTACCGCGATGACGCGGAGTCTCAGCCCGAAACAGGGCTCCCCCAGGAATTGCCGCAAGATTAGGAGAGCGGCGAGGCAATGTCAACGCATGGTTTCATGCTAAGTTCGCCCGCTTGCGGCACCCGTTTGCGTGCCTGCCGATGGAAACGACGAGCCCGATCATGTCACCTGCACACTCCGCCCCCGCCCTGAACGAACAACTGGTCATTGTCACGGGCGGCCCCCGCGGCCTGGGCGCGCACATCACGCGCGCCTTCCTGCGCGAAGGCGCCCGCGTGGTCATCAATTACCTGAACAGCGCCGACGCCGCGCAGGCACTGGCCGCCACCGAGCCGGGCCGCGCACTAGCCATCCAGGCCGACGTGCGCGACGCGCAAGCGGTGCAAGCGATGGTCGCTCAGGCGCAAAGCCACTTCGGCATGCCGGTCACGACCGTCGTCAACAACGCCCTGCCCGCCTTCCAATTCAATGGCGACGCCCGCCCGCATGCCGACACGCTGACCTGGGACAACCTGAACCAGCAGATCGAAGGCAGCGTGCGCGGTGCGCTGAACACCACGCAGGCAGCATTGCCCGGGATGCGCGGCGCCGGCGTCGGCCGCATCATCAACATTGGCACCAACCTGGTCCAGAACCCCGTCGTGCCCTACCACGACTACACGGCCGCCAAGGCCGCCCTGCTGTCGTTCACGCGCACGTTGTCGCAAGACCTGGGCCCCGACGGCATCACCGTCAACATGGTGTCGGGCGGTTTGCTGCGCACGACCGACGCGTCGGCCGCCACGCCCGAAGCGGTGTTCGACCTGATCGCCGCCAGCACGCCGCTGCGCGCCGTCACCACGCCCGAGCAATTCGCCGACGCCGTGCTGTTCTTCGCCAGCCCCTGGTCGCGCAGCGTGACCGGCCAGAACCTCGTCGTGGACGGCGGGCTCGTCAAGAATTGACCGTCATGATGCACCTGAACCTGTTCATCTTCGGCTGCGGCCACCACCGCGCAGCGTGGCGCCACCCGGATTCAGCGGCCGAACGCCTGGGCGACATCAGCTATTACGAAGCGCTGGCCCGCACCGCCGAGCGCGGCAAGCTGGACGCCATCTTCTTCGCCGACGGGCAGTCGATGGACAACATCGGCGATGGACCGCGCTGGTATCTGGAACCGCTGACCACCATGGCGGCCATTGCGCGGGCCACGACCCGCATCGGCCTGATCAGCACCGTCTCCAGCACCTTCTTCACCCCCTTCCATGCCGCCCGCATGGTCGCGTCGCTGGACCACATTTCTGGCGGCCGCATGGGCTGGAACGTGGTGACCTCCATGTTCGACGCCGAGGCGCGCAACCATGGCTACGAAGCCATGCCCGGACACGACTGGCGCTATGCCCGAGCCGAAGAATTCGTGGATGTCGCGCTCCGGCTGTTCGACTCGTGGGAAGACGAGGCGTTGGCGATCGACCGCGAGGGGGTGTACGGCGTGCCTGAACGGGTTCATCCGATTCACCATCACGGCGACCATTTCCTGGTCGACGGCCCGCTGACCGTCCCGCGCCCGCCGCAGGGCCACCCCGTGCTGTTCCAGGCCGGCGCCTCCGACCAGGGTCGCGATCTGGCCGCCCGGCGCGCCGAGGCCATTTACGCCGTGGCGTACGACCTGCCCGCGGCGCAGTCCTATTACCGCGACATCAAGCAGCGCGTGCGCGCCGCAGGCCGCGACGCCTTTGTCCCGATCATGCCGGGCCTGGTCGCCTATGTCGGCTCGACCGAAGCCGAAGCCCGGGCCAAGCAACGCGAGCTGGACGTACTGCTGCCCAGCGATGCGTCGCTGCGCCAACTGGGGACGTTCGTGCCGCAGGACTGCTCGGGCTGGGAACTGGACGCGCCGGTGCCGGCGCTTCCCCCCTTGGCCGATTTCAAGGGACCGAAAGGCCGGTACGCCACTATTCTGCGAATCATCGAGACCGAACAGCCCACCGTGCGCCAGTTGCTGGGCCGGCTAGCCGCTGGCGGCGGCCACTGCACCATGGTCGGCACGCCCGAGCAGATTGCGGATCAGATGGAAACCTGGTTCAGAAACGAAGGGGCGGACGGCTTCAACTTGATGCCCCCTGCCTTGCCGAGCGGCATCGACGACTTTGTCGACCACGTCGTTCCCGTCCTGCAGAAGCGCGGGCTATTTCGCACCGACTATGAACACAGCACGCTGCGCGGCCATCTGGGGTTACAACGACCACGCCGCTAAGCCCGGTTCGATAACTCGATCCGCCGCCGATACCCACCTGACCAGCGGGGGGACGGCCTTTTGCTATCCCGCCAGGGCGGCGGGTTCGGCGTGCTTGGCGGGGCGGGGCTGCGCCTGCGGTGCGGGCATGGCAGGACGAGCGCGAGCGGCAGCTTGACGAGTGGCGATCCAGTCGTAAAGGACAACGCCGGGGTGGCGTAACAGGATCGCACCGATGGCGACCGCAATAATCAGGGCAATACTCAGGGCCAACCAGAACATCTTGGCGCCCTCCTTCAAAACAGCCCGGTTCTGATACCAGGCCCAAAACCCACGTAAGAAATGCGCACGCGTGACGCGCTCAAGAGTGTAATGTACTCTACATTACTAGTCCGAAGTGGAGTAAATTGGTCCGAAATCACGCTTCGGAAACAGGGAGAAACAGGTGATCTGTGATTCGACCGATTCGACGTCGCGCGCACTGACCAGCAAGGGCGAAGCCCGGCGGCTGCGGCTGCTTGAAGTGGCCAGCCAATCCCTGCTGGAACACGGTTACGCACAGACTTCCATCCAACGCATCGTGCAGCAAGCCGGTGGGTCTGCCGCGACGGCTTATCAGCTATTCGGCAACAAGGAAGGCATGCTGGCCGCGGTGCTGCAGTACGAATTGGACAATTTGCGGACCACGGTGTTCCTGGCGACCCCCTGCGGTCAAGCCGTTGGTGCGGCCCTGCACGATCTGGCCGTGCGCTTGCTCGCCTATGCCGTCCAACCCAGGTCGGCCGCCCTGCACCGCTTGCTGGTGTCGGAATGCCACCGGATGCCGCAACTGGCCGCGGCTTTGCAGGAGGCGGTGGACCGCCAAGTCCATTCGCCGCTGGAACAGTGCCTGCGGCACGCCTGCGAACGGGGCGAACTCAAGATCGACGACCCGCGCCAGGCCGCGCTGACCTTGGGCAACCTGATCAATGGCATTGCGTTCCATGCCCGGTTGGTCGGCGGTTATGCCGAGGGCCCGCACGCCGACCACCTGGCCACCTGTCATTACGGCGTCGACACCCTGCTGCGCGCCTATCAGGCGTAGTTGCCATCGGCGCTATGGCGTGGCGCCCGGTGGGGCATCATGCCGGCGGATCTGACGGGAAAACGCCACGGCGTCGCCGCCCGGGGCGGCAAGCGGGCCCACTGCGGCCCGCTGGCGCAACACCTCCAAGGGAACGCCGGCATCCAGACCGCCCTGCTCATACAGGTACTCAGGCAGATAGCCCGACAGCAGGATGCGGGTGTCTAGCGGCAAGCCTGGGACAATGGCGCGCACCATTTGATAGACCAGCGTCGTGCAGTTGGCGGTGACCGTGTGATAGAAGCGGGGCGTATCGACCAGCGCGTTGGCGGTGGTGACGTACGACAGGAACAGCTCGCGCATGGCGGGCACGGGCATGCGAACCGGATACAGGTAGACGCTTTCGCCGCGCGGACCTGCACGCACATACAGGATGTCGCGCTCTTCCGCGGCCACTACGCTCAGTTCGAACTGCTTGAAAAATCCGCCGATCTCCGAGAATTGCTCGCCGCGCTCTTTGCGGATCTCGACCGAGAACACCACGTGACGGCCGTCCGAGAAGCCGAAAGACACCAGCGTATGGGCGATCGCGGGGCCTGCCCAGTACGACAGCGCCATGTCCACCGACACCAGTTGGTCCAGGTCGTACTGGCGGGTTTCCCAGCGTACGGTGTAGTCGTTGTCAGAGCGCCAATCGAAATTGCGCACGTTCTCAAGCGTGACGATCGGCCCATGGACCGTGCCCCGCAGCATCTTCGCCACATCGTCCGCCCAAATGCGGTCGTTGGACGGCGCAAGCGTCTGCCACCATCCGCACAGCGCAACCAAGCCGGCCACGTAGGCCCATGCAGCTCGCCGGCGCCACGGGCCCGCCCGCCACAGGGCAACCAGCGCCCCGATGCACAGCACCGCCCAGAGCAGGATGGCCGCCGCCCTGCCCCATCGTCCGCCGGGCGCCTGATAAACCAGCGCCAAGACACCCCACACGGCGGATGCCGCGACCAGCAGGCTGCCGATGAGGCGTCCTGCGATGGAGGCGCCACGGCGCAGCCAACCGCCGCGGGCCGACTGGCTAGCCGCCTGCATGCTGGCTCACGATTTCCAGGACGCCGTTGATCACGAATTGGACCCCCATGCAAACGAGCAGGAAGCCCATGACGCGCGAGATCGCTTCGACGCCGCTTTGGCCGATCACGGCCACGATGCGGCCTGCTGAACGCAGGCACACCCAGAAGAAGACACCGAGCAACGCGAACACGATGATCGGCGTCACCGCGATCACCCACGGCGCGTAGTCGGGCGTGATCGCGGTATCGACGGACGCGGCGCCGCTGATGATCATGGCAATGGTGCCCGGCCCCGCCGTGCCGGGCAGCGCCAGCGGCACGAACGCGATATTCGGTGTTTGCCGCTGCTGCGCGTCGGCCGCCGCCTCGGATTCCAGCGTGCGCGACTCAGCAGGCGGAAACAGCATGCTGAACCCGATACTGACCACGATCAGGCCGCCCGCGATGCGCAGCCCCGGGATCGAAATGCCGAAGGTGTGCATGATCCACGCGCCCGCGTAATAAGTCACCAGCATGATGCCGACGACATAGAAGGCGGCCTGGGTGACCTGGCGTTCGCGCTCTTTGTAGGGGATCTGCTGGCCCAGGGACAACAGCAGCGTCATGGAAGTCAGCGGATTGGCCAGCGGCAGCATCAGCGCCAGACCAAGGCTGATCAGCTTGCCCAGTTGGATCAGGTCATCAATCATGGAACTCACAACAAAAATTGGCGCGGGCCGCAACGGGCGGCTTGCCTGGTTCAACGGTTCAATCGTGTAATGCACTCTACCTTACACACTTCTCGCCGAACTTTGACGCTGATCCCCAAACCCCTGCTTGGCGCTCTACTCGCGCTGGCGCCGCTTGCCCAGCCCGCGCTCGCCGCCGGCATGAATTGCGCGCAAGCCAAGACCCCCACCGAACTGGCCATCTGCGCCGACGCGAACCTGCTGCGCCAAGACAACGAGCTGTCGGCGGCATACGGCAAACTGGGGGCCGCCCGCCCGGACGGACGCGACACTTTGCGCCAGGACCAGCGCGACTGGCTCCGCGCACGCAACCGCTGCGGCGCCCAGGCCAGCTGCATCCGCGACCAATATCTGTTGCGCCTGAGCGCATTGCAGGACATGTTGCGCAGCGCCACTGCCTACGTGCCGGACGAGACAGATCGGTTAGCGCTGGAAGACCTGCGCCAGGCCGTGGAAGCCGCCAGCCGGACGAACGCCGAATTTCCCGTGGAAGACACGTTGACGGCGTTATCCATCAAGACCGGCGCGACGACCTTCGCCAATGTGCGCGAAAACGACGATGACGACCAAGCGCAATTCCCCACCAAGCGGCCCGAAGGCGTCACGCCGGACGAATGGCAGGCCTTGCAGGCCTCCGGCATTGACGCCGGTGGCGAGAACGGCGTCGCGTCTTATACCTTGATGGATCTGGATGGCGATGGCCAGCGCGACCTGGTGGTGGATTCGTACACGGGCGGCACGGGCCTGTTCTCGGACATCAGCGCGCTGCGCCGCAATGGTGGGCGCTATACCGAGGCTACTGGCGCGCACGGCGAAGCCGCGTCCGGCCTGTACACACTGAACGGCCGCGGCTCGAACCAGGCGGGCGAATGGATCCGCCTGCGCGGCCGCGTCTACGCGGCGTACCGCAACAGCACCTATGGCGTGGATCACATCCACCTGCTACGCCCCTTCCACGCGGTGGGCGAGGTGCCCACGCTGACCGTGCAATACCGCTATCAACTGCAGGTGCCGAAGGAACAGAAGCGTTCCGACAAAGCCCAGGTCGTGGTGCTGGATGACGCCATGCTTGCGGGCCTGACGCAGGCATTGGCCCGGATCGACCCCGAATCCGCGCGTGGCGAAGGCTCGACCAGCCAGCCCGGCGCGCCGGCCCGGCCGCTGTGCCCCATTCCCGCGGGCGTGAAAGAGGACGAGCGGGACCGCTACTACCAATACGGCCCGGGACACTATTCCTACGAGACCGTGGCCGATGTCGCGGTGCACGTCGGCGCGCGCTGCTATGTCGGACGGCTGATCGATTGGTTCGGCAGCTACGACGCGAAATCCGGCCTGTCGGCCATGATGTGGGTGCGTTCTTCCGAAGCGGACGGCGCCGAAGAGGAATTCTCCGTGCAGGGCAAGCGCCGCGCCATCCGTTTCGGGACCTCGGTCGGGCCGATTTAGAACGACGGCGCTTGCCAACGGCTGGCGGCCAGCGCCAGCAGGGCCTCGTCGGCGCCCGCCGCGGCCACCAGTTGCAAGCCCACCGGCATGCCGTTCACCCAGCCCGCAGGCAGGCTGATGGCGGGCAGGCCCAGCACGTTCCACGGGTTGGTCAAGCCCAGCAAGGTCTCGCGCACACCGGCGCTGCCGGGGCCCGCCACGCTGCGTTGCTGCAAGGCGGGCGCGGTGATGGCGACGGCGGGCAACGCCAGCACATCTACCTGCTGGAACAGCCGCGCGAATTCGGCTTGCAGGCGTGCCCTTTCCTTCAGGGCCCGCACATACTCCCACCCCTGCACCGGGCGCGAGGCCCGCAGGCGTTCCAGCACTTCCGGATCGAACTTGCCGGGTTCGGATTCGACGCGCTCGGCGTGCACCTCATAGGCTTCCGCGCGCTGAATGGCGCCCAGCGCGCTTTGCAAGGCACGCGCGTGCGGCGTGACCTCGGGCGCCGCTTGCACGGCACCGCCCGCAAAGCGTTCCGCTGCCGCCCGCACGCAGGCGGTGACGGCCGCGTCATCAATGGCAAAGGGAACGTTGGCCACCCATCCCATCCGCAGGCCGCCCGTGGCGGCGATGGCGGGAGTGGGAGCAATCGCGCCGCCGCTCAAGGCCTGCATGAAAACCTGCGAGTCTTCCACGCAGTTGGCCAGCACGCCCGGGTCTTCCAGCGTAGGCGCCAACGGGAACACGCCCGCATCCGAGACGCGGCCATGCGTGGGCTTGAAGCCCACCAGGCCGCATAGCGCGGAGGGGACGCGCACGGAACCGCCGGTATCCGTGCCCAGCGCCACCGGCACCATGCCGGCGGCCACTGCGGCGGCACTGCCGGCGCTGGAACCGCCCGTCATCTGAGAGGTGCGCCACGGGTTGCGCGCCGCGCCTTGCACGCTGCGGTCGCCGGTGGGACCGTAGGCGAATTCATGCGTCAGCGTCTTGCCGACGACGATGGCGCCGGCTTCGCGCAGCAGCGCCACGCAGCGCGCGTCCACCTGCGGCCGGTGGCCGAGGAAATGGGCGGCGCCCATCGTCGTGGGCATGTCGGCCGTATCGACGTTGTCTTTGATGGCGACGGGAATGCCGTGCAACGGCCCCCTCACCTTGCCGCTTGCCCGTTCGGCGTCGCGTTCGCGGGCGATGGCCAGCGCGGCGGCGATGTCGACGTGGACAAAGGCGTTGAGCTGCGGGTTCAGCCGTTCAATAGCGGCGCCCGCGTGGCGCACCAGATCCTCGGCGGTCAGGCTGCCGCTGGCCATGGCCTGCTGCAAGTCGGCGATGCGGCGCCCCCGGAAGAATCCGGGTTCGACGGCAAGTTGCGGGGAAGTCGGGTGGGTTTGGGTCATTGGGAAGCTCCGGAAGGCTGGGCCGGACTGGCGGGCATGCGCGGGCCCACGCCCGGGCGCACCTGAAGCATAGCGACCATGCCGACGGCTGTCGCCACCGATGCGGCGATGAACATCACCGAGTAGCCATGGCGCGCCGTGAGGTAGCCCGTCAGGGTCGGCGCCAGGATGGAGGCGATGTTGGCGAAGAAGTGCATCAGGCCGCTGAAGGTGCCCACGCGGTTGGAGGGCGCGGTGTCGATCACGACGGCCCAGTAGACGGAGTTGGGCAAGGCGTTCAGCGCATTGGCCAGGGTCATCAGCGCAATGACGGCAAACACCGATTGCGCTTGCGAGACCAGCAAGAAGCACAGGGTAGTGGCCAGCAGGCAAGCGGCGGCGAACCAGCTGCGGGCGATCTTCAGGCTACCCGTGCGCTTGAAGAGCAGGTCCGAAATGCGGCCGCCCAGCAGCACGGTAATGCAGGCGCCGGTCCAGGGAATCATGCCCATGTACCAGAGGGACGACAGGCTGTAGCCGAAGTTGTCCTGCAGGTACTTGGGTGTCCAGGTCAACAGCAGGAAGTTCACGTACATGAAGGCGAAATAGCCCAGCGTGTTCAGCATCAACGTCTTGCTGCGGAAGAAACTCCACCACGGCAGCACGGGTGCATCGGCGCCTTGGGCGCCAGTGGCCGATTGGGCGCGCGAGGATTGGATTTCGGCCAGTTCCTGCGGGGACACGCGCGGGTTCGTTTCGGGGCGATCGGTGAAGATGCGCATGAAGAACACCAGCACCAGCAACCCCGCGCCGCCCAGGATGAAGAACATGGCGCGCCAGCTGTCGGTCAGCGTCAGCAGGCCCACGGCCACCGGCGCCGTCAACAGGGCGCCCAGCGGCGTGCTGAGCAGGCCGAACCCGACCACAAAGCCGCGTTCGCGCGTGGTCGCCCAGTTGGCGATGGTCTTGTTGATGATGGAGTACGCCGGCCCTTCGGCCGCGCCGAACAGGATGCGAATGGTGGCGAAGCCGGCCAGCGCCGAGCCGCCCAGGAACGCCAGGCCGAAATCCCCCGCCCAGGCGGTGGCGATTTCGAACACGGACCAGGCGACACCGGCCACGATCCAGACTTTGCGCGGGCCGTAGCGGTCGGCCAGCATGCCGCCGAACAGCGCGCCGACCATGTAGCCGTAGCCGAAGTAGCCCAGCACCGAGCCCCAGGCCCCGCGGTCCAGCCCGTACTCGCCGGTGATGTGCGCGGCTGCGTAGGACATGGCGCCGCGGTCGATGTAGTTGATCAGCGCCAGCAGCACGACCATGGTGAAGATCCGGTACCGGAACCGGGAATTCTGGCTTTCAGTTGTCATTGCGATTCGATCCAGTCGTTTTACCCAAACGTTTGGGTTGCGCAATGCTAAGGGGTCCAAACGCAAAAATCGATTCAGTGAAAACCCTAGGTTGCCGGGATATGCCCTGCTGCGCTATTTCCGCGTGTATCCTCCAGCCCCATGAATAGATCGCGCCCTGTCACGCTGCAAAGCCTGGCGCGGCAGCTCGGTTTGAACGTTTCCACCGTGTCGCGCGTCCTGAACGGATCCGCAGACGATGCGCGCGGCGCCGCGGCGCCGGACACGGTGAAACGCATCCGGGCGCTGGCCGCCGAGTTGCACTACCAAACCAATCCCCACGCGGCCAGCCTGAAGACGCGGCGCAGCCGCACGATCGGCGTGCTGGTGCCGCGCTTGTCGGACATGGTGCTGGCCACCATTTACGAAGGCATCGACGAGGCCGCGGCCGAACACGGCTACCTGACTTTCGTGTCCAACACGCAGGACGAACCGGACAAGCAGCGCAAACTGATCGACATGGCGCTGGCGCGCCGCGTGGACGGCCTGATCCTGGGTGACGCGCACAGCGCGCCCGCGAACGCGACGCCCAATCCGCTCCTGGCCGAGCTGGCGCGGCGCGATGTGCCCTTCGTGCTGGTCAGCCGCCATGCCGACCACCATTGCGCGGTCACCTGCGACGACCTGGAAGGCGGCCGGCTGGCCGCCAAGCACCTGTTGGACATGGGCCACCGCCGCATCGCCGTGATGGTGGGCGAACCCTTCGCCAGCACCGGCCGCGACCGCTCCGAGGGTTTCTTCGGCTACTGCGCGCAGCACGGCGTGGAGGTGCCTGCGCACTGGCGCATTGAAAGCCCGTTCGACACGGACGCCGGCCGCGATATCGGCGCCAGGTTGCTGTCGCCCGCCGACCGCCCCACCGCCATCTTCGCCGTCAACGACTTCCTGGCCGTGGGCGTCATGGGCGCTGCCCGCGACCAGGGCCTGGAAGCCGGCCGCGACGTCGCCATCGTGGGCTACAACGACACGCCGCTTGCGGGGGCCCTGCCCATCGGCCTGACCACAATCCATTCGCCCATGCACCAAATGGGCCGGCTGGGCCTGGAACTGCTGCTGCAGAAATTGGCTGGCGGCCAGCCGGACAGTCTGCGGCTGGCGCCCGAACTGGTCGTGCGCGACAGCAGCAACCGCAAGATCGCGGGCTGAGCCGCGCGTCGACGCCTAGCCGGGCTTGACCGCGTAAGTGGCCAGAAAGGTCGGCACGTAGCGGTCGATCAGGAAACGGGGATTGGGCTGGTGGTCTTCGTGAAAGCCCGCAAGCAGGAATCCTGCTTCCAACTGCCCGCCGATCTGGTCGGCCAGGCTGTGCCCGAACACCACCGCCTCGCCGCGCGCCAGCTTGGCCGCCAGCGCCGCGGCATCCAGGTCGCGGGTGTCGGCATAGGGCAAGGCATAGGCCGGCCGGATCACACCCTGCTTCGCGTAGGCCGGGTCGCGGTCCCCCACGAACACGATCGGGTTGTAGAAGCTGGACAAGAGACGTCCGCCGCGGCGCAAGACGCGGTGACACTCGCGCCACACGGGGCGCACGTCCGGCACGTACAGGTTCGAGATCGGGTGGAACACCACGTCGAATGACGCGTCGTCAAACGCGGACAAGTCGCGCATGTCGCCCTGCACCGCGTCCAGCGCAAGTCCGTCGCGCGCGGCGACGCGGCGGTCCTGGTCCAATTGCTTTTCCGACGCGTCGAACACGGTCACCTGCGCGCCGGCCGCAGCCAGCACCGGCGCCTGCTGGCCGCCCGCCGAAGCCAGGCAAAGGATGCGCAGGCCTTGGGGTTGATCGAGCCAACCTTGGGGCAACGGCCCCGGCGTCAGGCGCACCGACCACTTGCCCGCGCGCGCGGCGGAAATGGTCTCGGCCGTGACGGGGCGCGACCACTCGCAGTCTTGCGCGGCAAGCTGGTCCCAGGCGGCCTGGTTGTGGGCAAGAAAATCGAAGGAAGAAGAGGCAGTCATGAAGGATCCTGTAAAGCAACTGGCGCGACGCCGCACGGGGCGGCAGGCACGCCTGAGAATGACGGCCGGCTCCGTGGAGCAGGCCTGAGGCGACCGCGGCCCGCAGCGCAAAGGCCGGGCACGGCAGTCTGATTCTTGTCGGCTTTAGAGGATCACTTCGATGCGCTCCTTGAAGATGCGGGGATTCTACCGAAATGCCGAACCGGCTTCACGCGCCCGCATTGGCTGTTGCCGCCACCACCACAGCGCGCCCGCCGGCAGCAGCATGCATGCGGCCGCCAGCCACAGGTTTGCCCGCAAGCCCAGCGCGTCCACGCTGGGTACGCCCAGCAAGGAGCCGGCAGCGATACCCAGATTGAACATCGCCACGAACAGCGCCGTGGCCGCTTCGACGGCGTCCGGGGCCGCTCGCATCATCCAGGCCTGAAGCGATACCGACACGCCGCCGTACGCCAGCCCCCACGCCACCAGCAAGACACCGCCGGCAAATCGCAGATGCCCCAATGCGGCCAGCAACGCCAGCGTCAGCAGCAAGGCAAGCGTGATCGTCAGCAGGACGCGGCCCGGCTGGCGCGCAGCGGCCTCCCCCGCCACGAAATTGCCCGCCACCCCGGCCGCGCCATAGGCGAACAACAGCGGGCCGATCCACGGCTGGCCAAAGCCCGCATGCGATTGCAGCAACGGCCGGACGAAGGTGTAGGCCATGAAATGCCCCGCCACCAGGAACAGGGTGATCGCGAGGCCGAGGCGCACCGCCGGATTGGCCAATTGCGCAGCCAGTTGGCGTGCGGACAAGCTGCGCGGCGCAGGCAGCGGCGGCAAGGCCAGCGCGACCAGCAACAGCACGGCCGCGCACCCTGCCGCCATCGCGCCGAACGCGGCACGCCAACCCGCCAGGTCGCCAATGAATGCGCCTAGCGGCACGCCCAGCACCGAGGCCACGGCCACGCCGCCGAAGATGATGGCGGTCGCCGTTCCCACCGACTGGGGCGGGACGATCCTGCCCGCCAGGCCACCGGCGATGGCCCAGATGCCGCCGATGCAGATTCCCACCAGCATCCGCGCCCCCAGGAGCCAGGGCATGGACGGCGCCAGCGCGCTGGCCAGATTGGCGGCGGTCAGTATCGCCAGCAGACCGCAAAGCAGCCAGCGGCGGTCAGCGCCTTTGGCGCCGACAACGACCAGAGGTGCAAACAGCGCTGCCAGGATAGCGGGTACGAATAGCATCAGCCCGCCCTCGCCCACCGACACGTGCAGGTCGCCGGTGATGGGCACCAGCAGGCCCACCGGCAGCATTTCGGTGGTGACGACGCTGAACGTGGCCAAGCCTACGGCGAGGACGCCTAGCCAGGCGCGCCGGGAGGTCTGGATGAGCGGGTCGGAACGGGAGTCAGACGACGAAGGTGTGCTGCGGGACATAGGATGACGCTATCCGGAAAAGGCCCGTTGCCAGGCCGACCCCTACGCAGTCTACTGTTTCCATTCTGCTGATAAAGTAGGCGTATAGCGATACACAAGGGACAATTCGTGGACAATAAAGCCGCCCCTTCCAGTCGTCTGGATCACATCGGCGATCTGCTGGCGTTCGTGCGCGTGGCCGATGCGCAGAGCTTCACGGCAGCCGCCGAAAAGTTGGGCCTGTCGCGGTCGGCCATCGGCAAATGCATCGCGCGGCTTGAGCAAAACCTGGGCGCCCGGCTGATGCACCGAAGCACGCGCAGCGTCAGCCTGAGCGACGACGGCCGGATCTTCTACGACCATGCGCAGCGCATCCTGTCCGAAGTGGACAACGCCACCGATGCCATGGCCAGCCGCAAGCAGGCCCCGCGCGGCCGCCTGCGCATCGATCTGCCAGTGTCGCTGGGCAGGCTGCACCTGATGCCGCTGCTGCGCGACTACCTGCGACGCTGGCCCGACGTGGAGGCGGACGTCAGCTTTTCCGACGACTACACCGATCTGGTGCGCGACGGCATCGACGTGGCGATCCGCATCGGCGGCGACGTGGACAGCCGGCTGGTAAGGCGGGTGCTGGCGCCGCACCGGCTGATCACCTGCGCCGCGCCGGGCTACCTGGCACGCCATGGCGTACCGGCCACGCCGGATGCATTGAGCCAGCATCAGACGCTGGCCTTCACGCACGCGGGGCAGTTGGTGCCATGGCGCTTTGCCGTCCAGGGGGAGGAACGCCACGTGCCCTTCGCCGGCCGCCTGCGGCTGGGTCATACCGAAGCCTTGCGCGACGCCGCGCTGGCAGGCGACGGGATCGCGCAACTGGGCGCGTTCCTGGTTGCCGACGACTTGCGCGCGGGCCGGCTTATGCCCGTGCTGGAAACCGTGGCCCCGATCGGCTCCCCGGTGTGCGCGGTGTATCCGCACCGACGGCATCTGTCGCCAAAGGTGCGCATGCTGATCGATGAGATCGCCGGCGTCTGGAACACGGCCCCGCCATGGGGGCCCTATGCGCAGCCGTCACGTCCATAGTTCTTTGCATCAGCCAGCCTGATCATCAATATCCATTAAACTGATGCAATTACCGCGACGGGCCATGCTGCCTAGCATACAAGCGCCCATCGCCTGCGGCAGCACCCCGCAGCGCACCGTCTTTGTTATCCGGAGTTTTCCCTTGAGCGACATCTATCATTTCAGCCGCGGCACCGCCCCGCTGCTGATCTCCATTCCCCATTTGGGCAGCCAGATCCCCGACACGCAGCGCGCGCAGATGACGCCGCTGGGCCTGGAGTCCGGCGATACCGACTGGCACCTGGACACGCTGTACCAATTCGCCCAGGCGCTGGGCGCGTCGGTGATCGGCGCGCGGTATTCGCGCTATGTGGTGGACCTGAACCGCCCGCCTAATGACGAAAGCCTGTACCCCGGCCAGACCAAGACCGGCCTGTGCCCGACCCAGACGTTCCGCGGCGACGCGCTCTACCAGAACGACGCCGTGCTGACGGACGCCGAGCGCGCGCACCGCCTGCAAACCTATTGGCAGCCCTATCACGCCAAGCTGCGCGAAGAGCTGGATCGCATCAAGGCCGAGCACGGTACGGTGCTGCTGTGGGAAGCGCATTCCATCGCCAGCGTGCTGCCGCGCCTGTTCGAGGGCAAGCTGCCCGACCTGAACATCGGGACCTCCGACGGCGCCGCCTGCGCACCGGACATCCTGGCGGCGGTCAAGGAACAGCTGGACGGCTGCCGCGACTACACCTGGGCCATCAACGGCCGCTTCAAGGGCGGCTACATCACGCGCCACTACGGCGCGCCGGCCGACAACATCCACGCCATCCAGCTGGAAATGTGCCAGTCCACCTATATGGACGAAACGCATCCCTACGGATGGCGGGCCGACTTGGCCGACAAGGTCATCCCGGTGGTCGAAGGCATGGTGCAGGCCGCCCTGCGGCAGACCACGGCGCGCCAGCGCTGATCCCTCGCACTTCCGTCCAGGACAGGCCAGGCAATGAACCGATTTTCCTTCACCACGACGGAAAACTATCCGGAATGGAGCCTGCTGCTGACCTGGGTGGCGGTGGTGGAAGCCGCGTCCGTTTCCGGCGCGGCACGCCTGCTGGGCCTGTCGCAAGCGGCCGTGTCGCAGCGGATCAAGCAGTTGGAAGGCGCCATGTCGACCGAACTGCTGGACCGCAGCACGCGGCCGGCGCGTCCCACGCCCGCAGGCGAACTGTTGTTTGACCATGCCGCGCGCCTGCTGGCCCAGGCAGGCGACATGACGGAGAGCGTGCGCAACCTGAGCCGGGCCAAGCGCAACATCGTCCGCTTCGGCTGCGTGGATTCCTTCGCGGGCACCTTGGGGCCCACGCTGATCCACGGCCTGTCCGGCGCGTCGCGCCAGATCCGGCTGTGGTCGGGCATCACGCCCGTGCTGGACAAGCAGCTGGAGGACCGGCAACTGGACCTGGTGGTCACCACCAGCGCGTTGGCTGGCAAGCCCACCATCAAGAAGATCAGCCTGTTCAGCGAACCCTATGTGCTGATCGTGCCGCGCACGATGGACATGGACAAGATCGCCACGCTCAAGGAACTGGGCAAGCGCATGCAGTTCATCCGCTACAGCGCGCGTTCGTTCATCGGCGCCGAGATCGATCGCCTGATCGAATCGCACGACGTGATGATCGAGCGCACCTTTGAATTCGACAACACCGATCCCCTGCTGAGCCTGGTCACCGCGGGCATCGGCTTTGCGATCAGCACGCCGCTGTGCATCTGGCAGTCGCGCCATTTCGTGGACCAGTTGCGCGTGCTGCCGCTGGCGCCTTACCTGGGCGCCGCGCGCAGCGACGACGCGAGCCTGTCGCGCACGCTGTATCTGGCGGCGCGGCAACAGGAAGTGGGCAAGCTGCCCACCGAGGCGCGGGACGTGATCCTGATGGCGGTGGAACGCCTGATTCAGAAAGACATCGCCCCGGCCTTGGGGCTGCCGCCTGCCACGCTGTGGCGCAGCATGCGGCGTTGACGCGCCACTACAGCCCGGCGGTGAAGGCGGGAACCGCCTCGAACAGATCGCCGACCAGCCCGTAGTCCGCCACGCCGAAGATCGGCGCGTCGCCGTCCTTGTTGATGGCGACGATGGTCTTGGAGTCCTTCATGCCGGCCAGGTGCTGGATGGCGCCCGAGATCCCGACCGCAACGTACAGCGCCGGCGCCACGATCTTGCCGGTCTGCCCCACCTGCCAATCATTGGGCGCATACCCCGCATCCACCGCAGCGCGCGAAGCCCCAAGGGCTGCGCCCAGCTTCTGCGCCAACGGGTCCAGCAGCTTGAAGTTTTCGGCGCTGCCCAGGCCGCGCCCCCCCGACACCACCACGCGCGCGCCACCCAGTTCCGGGCGTTCCGACACCGCGAGTTCGCGGCTGACGAAACGCGCCCGGCCCACATCGGGCACGGCTGCCACCGTTTCGACCGGCGCGCCGCCGCCCTCGGCGGGTGCGGCGTCGAAGGCCGTCGGCCGGATCGTCGCCACGACGACGGGGTAGCCGCTCTTGACCGTGGCGATCGCGTTGCCCGCATAGATGGGGCGCTTGAACGTGTCGGCCGACACCACCTCGATCACATCGGACACCTGCGCCACGTCCAGCAAGGCAGCCACACGCGGGGCCACGCTCTTGCCTTGCGTGGTGGCGGCAAGGAACAGATGCGTGTAGCCGCTTGCTGCCGCCACCGCCTGCGCGGCCAGGTTTTCGGCCAGGCCATCCCCCAGATGCGGCGCGTCGGCCAGCAGCACTTTCTGGACGCCCGCGATACGTGCGGCGGCGTCCGCCACGGCTTGCGCACCCGCGCCCGCCACAAGCACGTGGATCGGCATGCCCAGCTTGTCCGCGGCGGCGATGGCGTTGCGCGTGGCGCCGGCAAGCCCGCAGTTGTCGTGTTCGGCAATAACCAGGACCGTCATCAGATCACCTTCGCTTCGTTTTTCAGTTTGTCGATCAGCGCGGCCACATCCGCCACCTTGACGCCGGGTGCGCGCGCAGCGGGTTCTTCCACGCGCAACGTTTCCAGCCGCGACCCCGGATCCACGCCCAGCGCCTCCGGCGTCAGGACATCCACCGGCTTCTTCTTGGCCTTCATGATGTTGGGCAGCGTGACATAGCGCGGCTCGTTCAGCCGCAAATCGGCGGTGACGATGGCGGGCAGCGTCAGCGCCAGCACTTCCAGGCCGCCGTCCACCTCGCGCGTGACGCGTGCCACGGCGCCGTCCACCTCGATGGCGCTGGCGTTCGTGGCCTGCGGCCAGCCCAGCAGCGCCGCGAGCATCTGCCCGGTCTGGCACGCGTCGTCGTCAATCGCCTGCTTGCCCAGGATCACCAGCGCGGGCTGCTCCTGTTGCACCACGGCGCGCAGCAGCTTGGCCACGGCCAGTGGCTGCAGCGCGACGTCGGTCTGCACCAGCACGCCGCGATCCGCACCGATCGCCAGCGCGGTGCGCAGCGTTTCCTGGGACGACGCCGTGCCGCAAGACACGGCGACCACGTCGGCCGCCGCGCCTTGCTCTTTCAAGCGCACGGCCGCTTCGACGGCGATTTCATCGAACGGGTTCATCGACATTTTGACGTTACCGATGTCCACGCCGCTCTGGTCGGCCTTGACGCGCACGTTGACGTTGTAGTCAACCACGCGCTTGACCGCGGCTAATACCTTCATGCGAACACTCCTGGATTAAGGAATCAATCAATGCCCCCGGCAGGAGGCGAAGAGAAGAACGGTCAGGCGGCAGGAATCGCCGCCACGCGCAAGTCCAGCAACACGGCGTCCAGCCCCGGCCCGACGTCCACCTCCACGCTCATGCTGAACGCCTGAACCAAAGCGGGGACGGCGGCAAGCGCGCCGACAATCAACGGGGCCGGTGCCGAGCCGGCACAGGACACCGTTGCTTGGGCCGCACCGCGCAGCACGAACAGGTTCAACACCCGAACGGGACCGCCCAGCAGACGGGACTGCAGCGCGAGGTCGCCGGCAAACGCGGTCGGCACGCCGGGCAGCAGATCGAGCCCGCCGCCCTCTCCTTGCAGCGCCACGCCCTGGCCCGACAGCACGACCGATACGCGGTCATAGCCCGGAAAGCGCGAATACGGTCCATCCCGCTCGATGTCCGCGATGCTGACACGCCAGCGCGGCTCCGCCGCCTGCCCGTCCACCGCCAGCGTGCGCGTGACTCCTCCGCCGTTCTTCCATGGCTCGAGCGGCAAGGCCTGCCAGGCGGTGTGAGTCCAGCGCATACGATCAGGAGACGGCGCCAAGGCCGTACTTCCCGGTCAGCAACGCGCCGCTTTCGAAGCGGCCGATGTCATAGGGCTTGAGCGACACGTCGGTCGGCAGGCCCAAGGCTTCTTGTGCCAGCACGCGCCCCACGGTCGGCGACAACTTGAAGCCGTGGCCCGAAAAACCGAAACCCACGATCAGGCCCTGCACGCCAGGCACGCGGCCCAGCACAGGGTTCCAGTCGGGCGTCACGTCGTACACGCCGGTCCAGGACGAGGCCAGCCCCGCGGTCTCGTAGGCGGGGAAGCGCGCTGCCACCTGCTCGCCCACTTCCGCCACGTAATCCAGCGGAATATCGCCCTGTTCGGCGTCGCTCTTTTGCAGGGCCTCGCCCACGATGCCCTCGCTGACCAGCATCTGGTTGCCGCCATAGCTGCGGCAATACAGCATGCCGGGGGACGCCAGGTCCTTATAGACCGGCATCGAATACGTGTAGGGCGCGGTGTCGCATTCCAACGCAAGCACCGCGTGGCGCTCGGGCACGACGGGCATCGCAACGCCCGTCCACGCAGCCAATTCCGACGTCCAGATGTTTTGCGTGCTGATCACCAGCGGGCTGGCGTAGTCGCCTTCCGAGGTCGACACGCCGACCACGCGACCATGCTCGATGAGCAATTTGCGGACGTCGACGTTTTCGCGGATGGTCACGCCCCGCCGGCGCGCGCCGCGGGCAAAGCTGGTGGCCACCAGATACGCGTCGGCAAACCCGGCTTCGGGTTCAAAGCCGATCAGCGCGGCATCGTCGAACGAAGCAATGGGCAACAGCTCGCGCGCCTGGGCGGCGTCCAGCAGTTCCAGCGCAATGCCTTGTGCGCGCTGTTGCTCGAGCGCGCCGCGCAACGGTTCCAGCTTGTCGTTGTCGGCCGCGCTGATCAGGTAGCCGCACTTGACCAGGCCGCAAGAGGCTTCCTCGTCGCCCACATAGCTGGCGAAATTGTTGAACACGTTCCACGAGCGCTGGGCCAGCTCTACGTTCTCGCGCACCGAATAGTGGGTGCGCAAAATGCCGGACGATTGAGAGGTCGTGCCGGCGCCGATCGTGGCCCGGTCAAGCACCAGCACATTCTTTGCGCCCAGCTCGGCCAGATGGAAGGCTACCGAACTGCCGATCACGCCGGCACCAATCACGATCACGTCAAAACTTTTCACGGACAAGGCTCCAAGGACAAGTGGCGCGAGTGTGAACCTGCCCTCTCCTGGCCGCCGCAATATAAGCAGCGCGAATACTTAATAAAAGCGGCCGATGAAACGGCGTCCGCAAAACCGGATTGCTTAAGCAGGACGAATTTTGACCATCGCCGCTCCTTATATTCACGCCGAGAAGCGGTGGCCGGGTGACAGTCTGGCCTGCCGCACCCCAGAGTGCCGGCGACATGACATCTATCGGTCAATCTACATTCCAGTAGGGGAAAAATATGAACATGACTCGCCGCGCCATGCTGGTGCGCACCGCAGCTTTGGCGGGTGCCAGCGCCCTGGGGTTTCCCATGGTCGGCCGCGCCGCCAACGCCTCGTACACCTACGGCGGTTCGGCATGGCTGGGCCACTATTCGGCCTACATCGCGATGAAAACGGGCCTCTTCGCCAAGCAGGGCCTGGACATCAAATGGCAGAGCTTCGCCACGTCGTCCGACCGCATGAGTGCCGTGATGGCCGGCAACATCGACCTGGCCGGCACTGGCGTCGTGTCGTCGCTGGCCCTGATGGCGGCCGGAGCCCGCCAGTTCCAGGTGATCGCCACGCCCAACAACTTCGGCCGCGCCGAAGGCGTGCTGGTGCGCGACGACGTCAAGTCGGTGACGGACCTGAAGGGCAAGAAGATCGGCGTGACCTACGCGTCCAGCGCCCACGTGCTGCTGCTGGACGTGCTGCGCCAGGCGGGTCTTGATCCCGACCGCGACGTCTCCATCATCAATCTGCCGGCCACCAACCTGCTGTCCGCCTACCAGGGCAAGCAGATCGACGCCGCGGTGGCGTGGACGCCGGCCTTCGACCGCATCAAGGCGGTGCCGGGCACGCACGTGCTGTTGGACGACACCGCGTTCTCGCTCTACAAGCAGTACGCCATCACCCCGGGGCCGGACGTGCTGCTGACGCATGCCAAGCTGGGGCGCGAAAACCCTGAAGCGGTGAAGAAATTCCTGCATGCCGTCTTTGAGGCCAACGCGATGCTAAGCCAGCAACCCGACGAGGCCGCCGGCGTGCTGCTGGAACTGACCGGCCTGTCCAGGGACGAGCAACTGGCCGTCATCAAGCAGACGCAGTGGTATTCCGCCGCGGATCAGAAGGGGCTGATGGTGGAACCGGGCAACTTCGTCACCGGCATGCAGCAACTGGCCGAGATGCTGGTGTCGCTCAAGCAGATCGACAAGGCGCCCCAGGTGAAAGACTGGGTCCAGGCTTCGTACCTCCCGGCCGCGACCCGGTAAGCACGGGACGCCTCGCCTATGTCCTCGCGTTCGTCTTCAAGGGAAACACGGCTGATCTGGGTCAGCGTGTTTTCGCTTCTTAGCTTCTTGTTGCTGTGGGAAGGTCTGTGCCGCGCCGGCGCGGTCGATCCCATTTTCCTGCCCGCGCCGTCCCAGGTCCTGGCGCGGGCCTGGTCCATGTCCGACCAGGGCACGCTGTTCTACAACGTGCTGGCCTCCACCCGCCGCGTGATGGTGGGCTTCCTGGCGGCGGTCATCGTGGCCATTCCGCTGGGCATCCTGCTGGGCACGTCGAAGGTGGCGCGCGCCGTGTTCGACCCCATCATCTCGTTCCTGCGCCCCTTGCCGTCCATGAGCTGGATCCCGCTGTCTCTGCTGTGGTTCGGCATCACCGAAACCCAGAAGTACAGCATCGTGTTCATGGGATCGTTCGTGCCGGCGCTGCTTTACGTGATGGAAGCGTCGCGCAGCATCGACCCGGTGCTGGTGCGGGCGGCGCGCAACCTGGGCGCCAACCGCTGGCAGGTCATGCGCGAAGTGCTGTTCCCCGGGTGCCTGCCGCAGATCCTGTCGGGCATGAAGATCATCCTGGGCCTGTCCTGGACCTGTGTGATTTCGGCTGAACTGGTGGCGTCCAAGGAAGGCCTGGGGTTCATGATCATGAACGGCAAGGAATTCTTCCAGACCGACACTGTGGTGCTGGGCATGGTGCTGATCAGCTTCACCGTGCTGGTGACGGATCTGTGTTTGCGGCTTCTTGAGCGATGGGTGCTGGCATGGCAACGATGAACGACACGATGATCCAGCTGAAGGGCATCTCCAAGTCCTATGGCGACGTGCCCGTGCTGGACCGCGTGGACCTTGAGGTCAAGCGCGGCGAATTCCTGGTGTTGCTGGGCGCATCCGGTTGCGGCAAGTCCACCTTGCTGAACCTGATGGCGGGCTTCATCACGCCCAATACCGGCACCGTCACCATCAACGGCCGCGCCGTCACCGACGTGACCGCCGCCTGCGGCATGGTGTTCCAGCAATATGCGCTGTTTCCCTGGCGTACCGTGCAGGAGAACGTGGAGTTCGGCCTGAAGATGCGCGGCATGTCCAGGCAGGAACGCGCGCCGATTGCCCGCAAGTACATCGAAATGGTCGGGTTGAAGGCGGCGGCGGACAAGTATCCGCACGCGCTGTCGGGGGGCATGAAGCAGCGGGTGTCGATTGCGCGGGTGCTGGCCAACGACCCGGACGTGATGCTGTTCGACGAACCGTTCGCCGCGCTGGACGCCATGACGCGCCAGGTGCTGCAGGACCAGTTGTTGTCGATCTATGAGCAAAGCGGCAAGACAATCGTCTTCATCACGCACTCCATCGACGAAGCGCTGACGCTGTCGACCCGCATGGCAGTGATGGGGTCCAAGCCCGGCCGCATCGTGCAGGACATCCACAACGACCTGCCCCATCCGCGCAGCGCAGACGTGCAGTTGTCGCCGCGCTTCGTGGAACTGAAGCGCTCCATCTGGGAACGCGTGCAGGAAGAGGTCACGCGCAGCATGGAGCTGGCAAGCGACTAAATCCAAAAGGGCTTCCCGCCGCCCCATCTCTCCGCTGAACGCTGAACCGCCCCAAATGCCTACTGGCTTTGGGGCGGTTTCTTTTCGTCCAGATGCAGCGGGTTTACCCCAATTATTCACATCACAGTGACCAACGTAGTATATCAATCAAGCTACGTAACACATTACGAGCAATAACGAAAAATACGAGGAGACGAAAATGAAGACATGGAGCCCCGCCGCCTGCGGCGCGCTGGCGTTATACGCCGCGCTCACGACGGGCGCGCAAGCGGCCGAACCTGACACGTTCAAAATTGGAGGCGTGGTGTCGCTGTCCGGCACCTATGGCATCTTCGGCGAAGACATGCGCAAGGGGGTCACCGTCGCGATCGAACAGCGCGGGGGCAAGGTGCTGGGCAAGCCCATCCAGGTCACATGGGAAGACGACGAGACCAAGCCGCAGCCCGCGGTGCAGAAGACCACGCGTCTCATCTCCGACGGGTCGCAGATGATCTTCGGCGCGGTCAGTTCGGCCAGCACGCTGGCCATCATGAACATCGCCAAACAGCGCAAGATCCCGCACCTGGTCACCATGTCAGCGGACGACAAGATCACGGTGCCCGGCGGCTCCCGCTATACGTTCCGCACCTCCAATACGCTGGGCATGGAACAACGCATGGCGCTGGCTTACACCAAGGAACAAAAGCTCAAGCGCATTTATGGCGTGACGGCTGACTACCAAGCCACGCGCGACAGCTGGGACTGGTACCGCCGCGAAGCCGAGAAGGCCGGGATCGAGATCGTCGGGGCGGACTTCCCGCCGCTGGGCAACCGAGACTATTCATCCGTCGCCGACAAGATTGCGCGTTCGAATGCGGACGGCGTGGCGCTCTTTATGACAGGCTCGGATGCCGTCACCATGGTCAAGCAGGCAGGACAGATCGACTTGGGCAAGACGCGCAAGATCTTCGGCCCTGTCATTGCCGACGAGACCATGGCAGCCGGCGTGGGACCCACCTCGATAGGCGTGCAATCCGGCGTGCGCTATCACTTCACCGTGGACAACGAACCCAATACGGCATTCGTCGAGGCGTTTCGCAAGAAGTACAACGAATATCCTTCCGCTGCGGCGGGCGAAGCCTATGACGGCATGAGTTGGTGGCTGGACGTGGTGGAAAAGACCGGCAGTTGGGATAAGGAGAAGTGGGTAGAGGCGTTTGCCGGCAGCGTCCGCGACAACTCCGTGGAAGGCAAGAAGATCATGCGCGCCTGCGACCACCAGGCGATGCAGAACGGGTTGTGGGGCGTCGTGAGCGCGGGCAAGGCTCCCCAGCCGGCCTATGTCATGGATATCGTCCGCGTCTTTCCGCCGGACCAAGTATTCGAACCCTGCGCAGGCTGACGGATAGCTGCCATGTCCACTGTGATCATCGGTCTGAGCTTGGGAATGCTGCTATTCCTGCTGGCGTCTGGCCTCACGCTAATCTTCGGCATGCTGGGCGTCATCAACTTCGCCCATGGCGCGCTGTACATGCTGGGCGCCTATCTTGCCTTCGACATCCATCTGCGCACCGGATCTTTCGTCGCCGGCCTGGTCGTAGCGACGGCCGGCGTGGGTCTGGTGGGCGTGGCAATGGAGCGCCTGGCCCTGCGGCCGCTTTACAACCGCCCCCATTTCTACCAGTTGATCCTCACGTTTGGCTTCATCCTCGTCATCAGCGAAGCCGTGAAGTTCGTCTGGGGCCTGGGCTATCAGGAAACGCCGATGCCGGCGTTGCTGGCGGGCACGGTGGATCTGGCGGGCAGCACCATTCCCATCTACCGGCTGTTTGTCATCGTTTTCGGCCTGCTGGTCTCGGTGGCGCTCTTCTTCGTGCTTGAGAAAAGCACCTTCGGCATGCTCGTGCGTGCCGCCAGCAGCGACGGCGAAATGGTACGCATCCTGGGGTTGCCCGCTGCCACCATCCGCAGTGCCGTGTTCGGCGTGGGCGCCGCGCTGGCAGGCCTGGCTGGCGCCATCTCCGCCCCCCTGTTTCCGATCGAGCTGGGCATGGCCACCAATACCATCATCGACTGCTTCATCGTGGTCATCCTGGGCGGGCTGGGCAATATCCGCGGCGTGGTCGCCGCGTCCGTACTGATCGGCATGGTCCGCGCGGTGGGCTACACCTTCATGCCCAGTTGGGTCGATATCCTGACATTCGCCATGCTGATCGCCACGCTGCTCACCCGTCCGCAAGGGCTATTTTCCCGCCAAGCGAGGTTGGCATGACGACTTTCCGCCAAGATGCCGCCATTGCCGTCGGCGTTGCCGCCGCAGTGCTGGCGGTGCCGTTTCTCACACAGAACGACTTTCTGCTCAACCTGACCATCCTGATCATGGTGTGGTCGATATTCGCCGTGGGCTTCGATCTGGTATTCGGCCTGCTGGGCATGGTGTCCTTCGGCCACGCCGCCTTCCTGGGCACCGGCGGCTACGCGTTGGCCCTGGCCACGCAACGCTACGGCTTGCCGTTCGAAGCAGGGCTCGCGCTTGCCATCCTGGCGGGCGCTGCATGCGCCTGGCTCTTCAGCGTGTTCGCGCTGCGGGTATCTGGCATCTTCTTCGCGCTGGTCACGCTGGCGCTATCGCAACTGATGTACATCCTGGCCGACAGCAAACTGCGCGAATGGACTGGCGGCGCGGACGGCCTGCCCGGCATCGGCCGACCGGAACTCGCCGGCATCGACTTCTTCGACACCGTGAACTTCTACTGGTACGTCGCCGCGGTCTTTGCCCTGGTGATGGCCTTCATGTCGATGCTGCGCGCATCGCCCTTCGGGCGGGCCGTCGCGGGAGTGCGCCAGAACGAGATCCGAGCCAGCCAACTGGGCTACAACGTGCAGCGCCTCAAGCAGGTCACCTTCCTGGTTTCCGGCGCTGTGGGCGGGCTGGCGGGCGGACTGCTGGCATCCGTCCTGATGTACATGAATCCGCAAATGCTGCACTGGACCACCTCGGGCGATGTCATCATCATGACGTTGCTGGGCGGCGCTGGCACGCTATGGGGACCGGTGGCCGGCGTGCTGCTGTTTGAGGTACTGAAGGAGTGGCTTAGCGGCTGGACCCCATATTGGTACGGCATCCTGGGGCTGATTTTCATCTTGGCCACGCTGTACTTCCCGCAAGGAGTCCTGGGCGCCCTTCAAACCCGCTTGCGCCTGGCCCACCGCGCGGCTCCAACGTCCCAACCTGCCCCCAAGACAGCATCCGACGCCCCCCTGGCGCCTGGCGAAGGGAGTCCGTCATGAGCCGCCTCGCCCTGCAGTGCGACAAAGTCAGCGTTACGTTCGGTGCTCTGCGCGCCATCGAGGATTTCAGCTATGCCTTCGAAACGGGCCGAGTCTATGGTCTGATCGGCCCCAACGGCGCAGGCAAGACAACCTTGCTCAACGTCCTGGCCGGACATCTTCCAGGCCATGGCGGACGCATCCTGTGCCACGGCGCGGACATTTCCCGTCTACGTGCCTATGAACGCGCCCGGCACGGTATCGGCCGAAGCTTCCAGATCACCAAGATCTTTCCCGAAATGACGGTATTGGAGAACATGCGCATCGCCGCGCAGATCAGCCATTCGCGCTTGCTGCCTTTCTGGCTGGCTCCACGCTACGACCGCCGGTTGGCCCCCACCATCGACGCCATGCTCGAACTGACAGATCTTGCGCCCTGGCGAAACACGATCGCCGGCACGCTGTCGTATGGGCTGCAGCGTGCGTTGGAACTGGGTCTGACTTTGTTGCCCAATCCGCGCATCCTGCTGCTGGACGAACCACTGGCCGGCGTGGGCCACCATGAGATCGCCGCGGCCACCCGCCTGATCCGTCATGCCGCTGCCGGCCGCACGGTGCTGCTCATCGAACACAATATGGATGTGATCATGACGCTGTCCGAGCATATCGTCGTGCTGTCAAACGGTCGCAAAGTGGCCGAAGGACCCCCAGAGGCCATCCGTGACGACGCCACCGTGCGGGCGGTCTACCTGGGCGAAGAGGAGGCAGCATGATCGAACTGCTGCATGCCGAGGTGCATTACGGCCAGGCACTGGCGCTGAAAGACATCACGCTGCGCGCGGCTCAAGACGAGATCGTCGCCATCGTCGGACGCAACGGCGCCGGCAAGTCCACCCTTCTCAAGGCACTGATCGGACTGCTGCCGCTGTCATCGGGAAGCCGGCGCAATGGCGGCCAGGATGCCACACGGCGCGCGGTCGAGCAGATCAGCCGCGACGGCATCGCACTGGTACCCGATACCCGCCGCATTTTTCCCAACCTGACCGTGCGTGAGAACCTGCGCATGGGTGCGCTGGCGCACCGGCCCGGCTATTGGACCCTGGATCGCGTACTGCAGGTGTTCCCACGCCTTGGCGAGCGCATCGGCTTTGACGGCGACCAGTTGTCTGGCGGCGAGCAGCAGATGCTGTCGATCGCGCGCGCGCTGCTGGGCAACCCCCGCATCCTGCTGCTGGACGAACCGACCGAAGGCCTGGCGCCCCGTATCGTTACTGACCTGATAGACGTATTCACAGAGGTACACCGCCAGGGCACGGGCATCGTCCTGGTCGAACAGAACCTGAAAGTCCCCGCGCGGCTGGCGCATCGCCAGTACGTGCTGGACCACGGCGAAATCGCCTGGAGCGGATCGGCGGCAGACGTCCGAGCCGACCGGGACATCATCGAATCCATCCTCACAACCGGGGTCAGAGCATGAGCGACGGCAAGACCTTTATCGCGGGCGTAGGCATCACCCGCTTCGACAAGCAACCTGAAAAAAGCGTCAAGGACCTGGTTCGGGACGCCGTCACACAAGCATTGACCGACGCCGGCTGCGACGCTGCCGACCTTCAAGCGGCCTACTTCGCGACGGCCGGCCAGGGGCCCATCGAAGGCCAATATATGGTCGCGGGCCAAGTGGCGCTGAAGGTGATGGGTATCGTCGGAATTCCAGTCACCAATATCGAGAACGCCTGTGCCAGTTCCAGTACCGCGCTGAACGCCGCGCACCTGTATGTGGCGTCCGGCGCGGGCGACATCTGCCTGGCCGTGGGCGTGGACAAGCTGTACGCCGAAGACAAGGCCAAGAGTTTCGCCGTGTTCGACGGTGCCTGGGACGTGCATGACGCACCGGCACAGATGGCGCGGCTGATGGCCCTTGCTCCTGACGTCACGCCGCCGCCCGGCTTCGAAGAGCCTGGCAAGCGCAGCGTGTTCATGGACATCTACGCTAGCTTGGCGCGCCTGCACATGAAGACATTCGGCACCACGCAGCGACAGCTTGCCGCCGTGGCCGCCAAAAACCACATGCACTCCACGCGCAATCTGCTCGCCCAGTTCCAGTACCCGCTGACCATCGATGAGGCGCTCGCCGCCCGTCCCGTGTCCTGGCCGCTGACGCTTCCGATGTGCGCCCCCATCAGCGACGGCGCGGCAGCCGCCATCGTCTGCAACGCGCAAGGCTTGAAGCGGCTTCGGGAAGCACGGGCGGTACGCTTGTACGCCAGTGTTCTACGCACCGCGACTGACCGCCCCGCGGACAAGTACGACCGCCACCTGTGCCACCTGGCCGCGCTCGAGGCTTACGAACGCGCCGGCGTCGGCCCGCAGGACATGTCTCTGGCCGAGGTCCACGACGCCACCGCATTCGCCGAAATTCAACAGACCGAAGCCCTGGGATTCTGCGCGTTCGGCGAAGGCGGCCTCCTGGCGGAATCCGGCGCCACCAGCCTGGGCGGCCGCATCCCTATCAACGTGTCTGGCGGGCTGCTGTCGCGCGGTCACCCCATCGGCGCCACCGGCTTGGCCCAGGTTCACGAAATGGTGGTCCAACTGCGCGGGGAAGCCGGCGCGCGGCAGGTCGACGGCGCGCGTTTCGCTATCGCGGAAAACGGCGGCGGCTTCAACGGCGTGGAAGAAGCGGTCACCTGCATCACGCTGCTTGGCCACTGATTGCGGCCTGTTCAACTTTTAGACAACCATGCATCTCAGCTCTCTTTTCCAACGCAGCGCCACGACGTATGCCGACCAGCCCGCGCTGGCCGCCGGTCTGCGCACTCCCCTTACATATGCCGACCTCCAAGCCCGAGTGCAAGCGCTGGCCGGCTGGTTGCGCGGCCCGATGGGCCTGCAAGCCGGCCAACGGGTCATGCTGGCGCTGCGCAATCATCCCAGCTATATCGAATCCATGCTGGCCGTCTGGCATGCCGGCTTGTGTGCCGTACCCGTCAACGCCAAACTGCACGCCACCGAACTGGAATACATACTGCGCGATTGCGACGCCCGCCTATGCCTGTCGCAAGGGGAGATCCACGCCGCATTGGCGCCCGTCGCCCGTAGCCTGGACGCGATGCGCGTGGTGGACGTGGAGTCCGACGACTACGCGGCGGCGACACGCGGCCCCGCGCTGCCCCTGGAGCAGCGTTCCCCGCAGGAGCTCGCCTGGTTGTTCTACACCAGCGGCACGACCGGCAAGCCCAAAGGCGTCATGCTCAGCCACGCCAACCTCGTTGGCATGTGCCTGAATTTCTATGCCGACGTGCAGGCAGTGCAGCCTGGAGACGCCATGGTCCACGTAGCGCCCCTATCGCACGGCGGCGGTCTCTACAGTATCCCGTACTGGCTGCATGGCGCCTTGCAAATCGTTCCGGACAGCGGCGGCCTGGATGAGGCCGAACTGCATGGGTTGCTGACGCACTACCGCAACGTCAGCCTGTTCGCCTCGCCGACCATCGTGCAGCGCATGGTGCGCCATGCTCGACAGGCCGGCGGGCCGCCTCCCGGCCTGCGCACCCTGATCGTTGGCGGCGCGCCGTTCTATATCGAAGACATCAAGGATGCCGTCGCCTGCTTCGGCGCACGTGTGGCGCAGATCTACGGTCAAGGAGAAAGCCCCATGTCGATATCCGCCCTGTCCGCCTCGCAGATTGCTGAAGCCGTGCGCACGAACGACGATGCGCTCTTGGGATCGGTGGGCTACGTCCAGACGTCGATGGACGTCGAACTGCGCGACGCCCGTGGCCAGGCCGTGGGGCAGGACGAACTGGGCGAGGTGGCCGTTAGCGGCCCTACCGTGATGCTGGGCTACTGGAACAATCCGCAAGCCACCGCTGACACGGTGGTCGACGGCTGGTTGCATACCGGGGATATCGGCCTCAGGGACGCGCGCGGACTGCTGCATCTGAAAGACCGCTCCAAGGACGTCATCATCAGCGGCGGCACCAATATCTATCCGCGCGAGGTGGAAGAGGCGCTGATGCACCACGATGCCGTGCGGGAAGTCTCGGTAGTGGGCGCTCCCGACCCGGAATGGGGGGAAGCAGTATTGGCTTTCGTGGTACTTAAACCAGGCGCCCACGTCCTGGAACGGGATCTGGATCAGCTGTGTCTCGCATCCATAGCGCGCTTCAAGCGTCCCAAGCGCTATGTCTTTCTGGACGAATTGCCGAAAAACAGCACCGGCAAAGTGTTAAAACGCGAACTTCAACAACACGCGCTTCCCACTCCATGAACCTGTCTTCCCCCCTCTTTGTCCGCACGGCAGTCAGCCAGACGGAAAAAGCCTACAGCGCGCTGGAGGAAATGATCGTTACAGGCGAGCTGCCTCCGGGCAGCCAATGGTCGGAAACGACACTTAGCGAGCGCGTGGGCATCGGCCGCTCGCCGGTACGCGACGCCTTGCAGAAGCTGGCATTCCAGCGGCTGGTGGAAATCGCCCCGCGCCAGGGCATCTTCATCTCGGAGATCGACTACCAGGGGCAACTGAAGATCATCCAGGCACGACGCGAGATCGAACGGCTGATAGTCGCCCAGGCGGCGCAATGGGCCGACGACTCGGAACGCGCCGAACTGGCCCGACTGGCGCGCGAGCTGGAAGAGTTGAAGGCGGTCAACGACATGCGCGTCTACATGCGCCTGCATTTTGCGCTGACTAGCCAGATCGGGGCCGCGTCACGCAACAGCTACGCGGCCGAGTTCCACGCCATGCTGCAGACGCTCGCGCGTCGCTTCCTGTATTTCCATCAGAAGCGTCATCCCGATCTGGTGCAAATCTGCGAACTGCACATTCAGCAAGTCAATGCCATCGTGGAAGGCTCGGTGGAACGCGCTATCGCCACCGCGGAAGCCCGCAACGACTACGCCGAGAATCTGGCCCGCAATATCCTGATGGAGCTGATCGTTACGTCGGCCGTGACCATCAGTACCCCACCCCGCGCCAAGGGCGGCGCGGACTGAGCCGGCCACCACTCGGCTACGGGCTCTTCCTGACCACGCCCACCCGGACGCTGAAGCTGGGAATTTCCTGCCACTGGCTGCGCGGGATCCGCAACGTTTCGACACCCATGCTGATTTCATAGCTGACGCTACCGGGCCCATCGCGCCAAAAGAACGGCCCGCGATTCGCCCAGCCGCAACAGACGTATTCCAGCGGCGGCATGCCGAAAGTCTGGCCTAGGTAGGCTTCCATCTCCGCCGCAAAGGCGCCGCTCACGCGATAACGGGCCTCCATGGGCTGGATGTAGGAATCGTCGTCCTGCTCGCATCCAAGGTATTCGACGTAGTCCGGCTTCTTTCCGAGGGTTTTGAGGAAGTCCTGGCAGGGCGTGTCGGGCCGCACCAGGCCTAGGGCACGGCCGTTGGCAACCCAGTCGGCCAGCGCGTCGCCCGGGGTCGACGTCTGCGCCGACGCTTTGCCTGCTGCCAGCGCCAACAGGCAAAGCGGCAATACCACCCAGGCCAGCCAGGCCGGGCGCAATATCACATTCATGGCAGCCTAGATATCGGGTCGACGGTCAGCGGCGTTACGTCCTGCCATGCCCCAGTGCTGCGCCCTTCTTCGGCCAGGAACTCCACCAGCGCGGGCAGCGACGCGTCCATCGGACGGTTGGCGTGGATGCGCATCACGTAACCCCAGGAACCCGGCATCCGCAACTGCGGCATCAGGGGCACGAGGCGGCCGCTGGCCAGGTCTTCATCGATCAGCGGCGCGCGGCCCAACGCGATGCCGACGCCGGCCGCCGCGGCGGCCACGACGGTGCTTAGACCGCTCAGCACCATGGGCTCCTGCCAGTCCGCGTCGGCCAGGCCCAGCCGGCCGTTCCACGTTCGCCAATCGGTCTCGGGGCTGTCGATATGCTTTTCCTCGAGCCACCGGTGACGCAGGAAGATGCGCGGGTCGTTGCGGTCGGCTTCGGCGATCAGCGCGGGGCTGCACACCGGCACGACGGTTTCGGTCATCAGCGGAATGTCGCCCGGCGCGGCCAGATGTGGCCCCTGGGTGCGCACGTGCAGAAAGGCCAGGTCGATGTCCTGGGCCTTCCAGGCCGGGTCCTGGCTGGCGTGCAGGTAGACCTGGACCCCGATGTCGGGGTGCAATTCAATGAAGCGGCCAATGCGCGGCGCCAGCCATAGCGCAGCCAGCGACGGGTTGGCCGACACGTTCAGCGTGTAACGCCGACGGCCGCGCGCGGTGGCCCGAGCATTGCGGCAGGCGGTGTCCAGTAGGGTCAAGGCCTGTTGTACGGAAGCCAGCAGATCGGCACCGGCTTCGGTCGTTTCGGCGCGGCGCACCGTGCCCCCGCGCCGCAAGAGCGGTACGCCCAGATCGGTTTCCAGCGCGCGCAGCTGATGACTGACGGCGCTCTTGGTGACGTGCAGTTCCGCGGCGGCGCGGCTCAAGCTGCCCAGGCGGGCAACGGCTTCGAAAGCGCGCAAAGCGGCCAGCGGTGGAGTATGGTTGGGAAGATCGGCCATGGGTTGAGTTTATCTCAACCCATGATTGAAAAACTATCGCTTTCGCACGTGCGTTGTATCAGTGACCATGCAAGCTCTGGATGGAGCATTGATATGTATTTCGACTCTCGATTGTGGCAACTGACGGCGGGGCTGCGCGCCGGTATGGCGGGCGGGATTTTCCTGGGCCTGCTGGCGCTGGCGGCCGGCATCGCGCGCTACGTTTTCCTGGGGCAGTTGCTGGCCCGCGTGTTCGATGGCGCGCCCTGGCAGGACTGGATCACCCCGGCGTTGTGCGTCGGCGCGATGGTGCTGTTGCGCGCCGTGTTCGATCACTGGCGCACCGTGCAGGCCAACCGCACCTCGGCATCGATCCAGCAGACGCTGCGCGGCAAACTGTACGACCGCATCGTCTCCCTGGGGCCGGCCTGGTTCGCCAACCAGCGCACCGGCGGCGTCATGCTGACGGTGGTGGACGGCGTCGAACAATTGCAGACCTTCTTCGGCCAGTACCTGCCGCAAGTCGCCATCGCGGCGGCGGCGCCCTTCGCCATTTTTGCCGTGATCGCATTCTGGGACGTGCCCACTGCGCTGGTCTTCCTGGCGGCGGCGCTCTTCGCGCTGTTCGGCCCGATGGCGGTCCATATGCTTGACCGCCGCGCCAGCCAGGCGCGCACCCGGGCGCTGAACGCGTTTGGCGAAGATTTCCTGGACGCGGTGCAGGGCCTGCCCACCCTGAAATCCTATGGCCAGGGCAAGGCCTGGGGCCAACGGCTGGCCGCCCGCGCACGCAGCCTGTCGGACAACACCTTCTGGGTGCTGTCGGTCAGCCTGCTGACGCGCGGCATCAGTGACCTGGGCGTGGCGCTGGGCGCCGCGCTGGCGCTGACGCTGGGCGCCTGGCGCGTGGCCGCCGGCGACATGAGCGTCGAAGCGCTGCTGATCGTGCTGATGGCCGGCACCGAGATCTTCCGCCCCCTGCGCGATCTGCGTTCGGTCTTGCACCGCGGCATGCTGGGCCAATCCGCCGCAGTCAGCATCCACGCGCTGATGGATGCGCAACCGCTGACGCCGGCACCGGATACGCGCGCGGCAGGCGCCGCGCCTGCCCGCCTGGCGCCCACCATCGAGTTCGACGAGGTGGCGTTCTCGTACACGCCGGAACGTCGTGCGCATCAGGGCCTGGCGTTCAGCATCGCGGCCGGCGAACGGGTCGGCATCGTCGGCCCCAGCGGCGCAGGCAAGTCCACCATCGTGCGCCTGCTGCTGCGCGAATGCGTGCCCCAATCGGGCAGCATCCGAGTGGGCGGCCATGACGTGAACACGCTGGATACCCAGACGCTGCTGTCGCACATCGCACTGGTCAGCCAGGACATCACGCTGTTCCACGGCACGATCGACGACAACCTGCGGCTGGGACGCCCCGACGCCACGCACGAACAGGTGCGCGCCGCGGCCCGCGCGGCCAACATTGACGACTTCATCATGGCGCTGCCGGACGGCTACGGCACCCGCATCGGTGAGCGCGGCCTGCAACTGTCGGGAGGCCAGCGCCAACGCGTGGCGATTGCCCGCGCGCTGCTGCGGGATGCGCCCATCCTGATCCTGGACGAAGCGCTGTCGTCGGTGGATACCGAAAACGAGGCGCTGATCCAGCAGGCGCTGGACCGCCTGATGGCGGGCCGCACGACGCTGATCCTGGCTCACCGGCTGGCCAGCGTGATCGGCGCCGACCGCAGCCTGGTGCTGGACCAGGGCCGTGTCGTGGAAGCCGGCCCGCATGCGGAACTCATGGCGCAGCGCGGGCTGTACTACCGCCTGATGCATGAGCAGGCCGCCGCCCACCAGAACCCGTCGGCCGGATCGCCCGCGCCCGCACCGGCCGCCTTGGTGCAGCCGCAAGAGGCGCCCGCCGTTGCCTCCGACGACAAGCAAGGCCCCGCCCTGCGCTCGTTGGACCAGGACGCCGAGCAGGTCGGCTGGCGCGCCACCCTGGGCACGCTGCTGTCCGTCGTCAGGCCGTGGCGCGGCACCTTGACCGCCACCATCCTGCTGGGGGTGGCGCGCGTGGCCGCATTCATCGGCGTGGGCATCTTCAGTGCCCTGATCGTGGCCGCCATCCGGGACGGCCGGGACGTTTCCGGGCTGATCGTCGGGCTGCTGATCGCCGCCCCGCTGGCCGCGCTGTTCCACTGGCTGGAGTCCTGGCTGGCGCACGCCATGGCCTACCAATTGTTGGCCGACATGCGAGTCAATCTCTACGACAAGCTGGAACGCCTGGCGCCGGCGTATCTGCTGCAGCGCCGCTCGGGCGACCTCGTGGCGCTGGCGACGCAGGACGTGGAAATGGTGGAGTATTTCTACGCGCACACCATCGCGCCCGCCATCGTGTCGGTGTTGGTGCCGCTGTCGGTGCTGGGCTTCCTGGGCGTCTACAGCTGGCCCGTCGCGCTGGCGCTGCTGCCCTTCCTGGCCTATGCGCTGGTGTCGCCGGTGCGCGGCCGCCGCCACGTCGATGCGCTGGGCGACAAGGCCCGCCACGCCCTGGGCGAAATGAGCGCCCACACCACCGACACCATCCAGGGCCTGGCCGACCTGACCGCGTTCCAGGCCACGGGCCGCCGGCGCGAGCAGTTCCTGAAAGTCGCCGACCAGTACCGCATCCGCCGCCTGGACATCCTGCGCGACCTGTCCCGGCAGACCGCATGGTTTGAAGTGGCGATGGGCCTGGGCGGCCTGGCCGTGGCCGTCGTGGGCGCCTTGCAGGTGTCGGCCGGCGCGCTGTCGGCCAGCATGCTGCCGTTGCTGGTGCTGATTGCGCTGGCGACCTTCCTGCCTGTGTCCGAGATCTCGCAGGTCAGCCGGCAACTGGCCGACACCATCGCCGCCACACGCCGCCTGCATGTCGTTGCCAATGAGCCCGAGCCCGTCACCGACGGCCCGCTGGCGCCGCCCGTGGCCACGCACGGCCTGTCGCTGGCGTTCGAGCACGTCAGCTTTGCCTACCCCGGCAAAGACGAAGACACGTTGAAGGATCTGAGTTTCAAGGCGCCAGCCGGCGCCACGGTTGCGGTGGTGGGTGCGTCGGGCGCGGGCAAGAGCACAGTGGCCAGCCTGCTACTGCGCTTCTGGGATCCGCGCACGGGCGTGGTGAAGCTGGACGGCGTGGACGTGCGACAACTGCAATTGGACGGGCTGCGAGAGCGCGTGGCGCTGGTGACGCAAGACACCTATCTGTTCAACGACACGCTGGAAGGCAATATCCGGCTGGCTCGCCCCGAAGCCACGCCCGACGAGTTGGCCCGCGCGCTGGACCAGGCGGCGCTGACCGACTTCGTACGGACCCTGCCCGATGGCCTGGCGACCCGCGTGGGCGAACGCGGCATGCAGTTGTCAGGCGGCCAGCGTCAGCGCATTTCGATCGCTCGCGCCTTCCTGAAGAACGCGCCGGTGCTGATCCTGGACGAAGCCACCTCGCATCTGGACACCTTGTCCGAGATGCAGGTGCGCGGGGCGCTGGACACCTTGATGCGCCACCGCACCACGCTCGTGATCGCGCACCGGCTGTCCACCATTCGTGACGCCGACCTGATCCTGGTGCTGGAGCGCGGCACCCTGGCGGAAGCCGGCACGCATGACCAGTTGCTGAGAAAGCAAGGGGCCTATGCGCGCCTGGCCAGCCACCAGGGCGGCTACGCGGTCAATAACGCAGCGTCTCTACCGACGTAGCGTTGGCGCGCACTTCCGCATCCGTGAACCAGACGCGCTTGTTGCCGAAGCGGTTGTACAAGTCGAACTGGTCCCGGGTGTGGACGGACGGGGTGCCGTCCGGGGCCACAAAGCCGCTCTGCCCCGGCGCCACCACATCCACGGCGCGCACGCCCTTGCCGTCGAACACCGTCATGTTGTTTTCGGTGCCGCGGTTCTGGGTAGCGGGATAGCTCAGCACCGCCTTGTCGTCCGCCTGCGGCACGCCCAGGAAGTTCTTGGGCGCAAACACCATCGGCGGCGCAGGGATGCGCCAGGCGGCGGGGTCCTGGCCATACGCTTTCTGCAAGGTGGCCAGCGCCTCGTCCAGCGCGGCCAGGCTCACGGCTTCCGGGCGCTGCCCGTTGAAGAAATCGACCTGCTGGGGCACGCCGGCATCCGGCCCGGCCAACGCGTTGAACAGCACCTTGACGCCCACCGTCAGGTTGACCGATCCGGTCGCCGGTGCGGCCGGCGTGGGATAGCCCGTGGCGCTGTACCACTTGAAGAAGTCGGCAGGCATCTCGTCAGCCAGCGTCGCCTTCAGCATGGCGCGCAGCCACGCGTCCATCACCGCCGGCCCGGCATTGTCATAGAAGCCCGGCTGCTTATCGCTGGTGCTCATCCCGTCCCACGACTGCAGCCCCGCAACCAGTTTCACGCGGGCGTCGTCGGCCGGCAGCCCCGCCACCGCGCGTTGCAGGAACGGCAGGAAGTGGCGGCGGTTGACGTCGGCATAGCTGGTGGTGCGGATCAGGTCCCACATCTGCTGCGGACTGACCTTGCCGCCGTTGACGGTCATGGCCTTCAGGCGGGTCTCGATTTCGGCGTAGCGGTCGGCCTGGCCCCAGACGATGGCGAACAGGTCGGTGGACGGATAGCCGCGCATGGGTTGGTTGTTCCAGTTGGCGATGAAGCCCTGGCGCGGGTTGTAGACCTGGGGATTGGTGGCAAACGGCAGCATGCCGTCCCAGTCCATCTCGCCGGTGCCAGGCACGGGCAGGCGCGGGTCATGGCCGGGCTTGCGCTTGGGGTAGAAGCCCGTGTGCGCGTAGCCGATGTTGCCGCGGTCGTCGGCGTAATACCAGTTGATGGTCAGCGCATGGCGCGCGGCCTGCTGCTTCCATTGGTCCCAGTTGCGCGATTGCGCCTTGTGCGTCCAGGCCATCAGCGATTGCAGCTCGTAGCCTTCCCAGGCGCGCGCCTTGGCATAGGCCACATGTTGTTTGTCGTCGAACTTGGTGACGATGCCGTGCACGGTCCGGTAGACATCCATCAGGACGGGCGCGCCGTCCTTGACGGCGATGAGCTCGGTGCGCTTTTCCATGGTCTTCCACTCGCCGTTGTGGAAGTACCGCGTGCGGTCGGCGGGGTCGAGCTTTTCGGCGTAGATGTCCACATCGTCACCAAAGCCCGCCGTCGAGCCCCAGGTCACGTGCGCGTTGTGGCCGAACAGGATGCTGGGATAGGCAAAGGGCGTGTTGCCTACGACATCGAAACCTGCCCCATGCAGGCCGATGCCGTAGGTGTAGGCGGGGTTCCACCATCCGAACTGCGGGCCGTTCAAGAGGATGGCGCGCGCGTCCTTGGCGTGGTCGCGCCCCACGATCCACATGTTGCTGGTGGTCGGAAAGCCCGCGATCCCGGGCTGGCCGGAATCCGCGAACTGGGCCAGGAGGCGCGCGGGCACGGCCGCGGGCGCCTCGTCCAGCACCCCGCGCGTCTGCGGGTCGCGTGCCACGCGCTCCAGCATGGGCGGCGTGCCGTCGTAACGCGGCAGCGCGTAGGACAGCCTGGCCGGCGCCGTCGCCACTTGGGGCTGGTAGACGCCCTCTTCTTCGGGCACCGTCGTGGGCGCACGACTGTCGGTCATCCAGCGCAGCTGGTTGAAGATCTGCATGGCGCGCGTGTCGCCGTGCCGGTCCTTCAGCGCGGTCAGCAGCGCCAGGTTGTCGATCTCGCTGTTGGCGTCCGAAAACCGGTTAGCCATGGTGCCCACGAACACCATCGCCACATCGTAGGGTGTCCAGTCCGACGGTTGGAACTGCAAGTCGTTGAATTCCTTGGGGGTAAGGCTGTCCGGCTTGGCGCGCACCTGTGCGATCCAGGCATTCATGCCTGCCGCGTAGCCGTCCAGGATCTGGCGTTCAGCGGCCGGCAACGCCGCCAACTGGCGCTGGATGCGTTCCGGCGAAAAATTGCCGCGGATCGACTTGTCGAACGCCACCATTTTTTCGCCCAACACTTCGGCCACCTTGCCCTGGGTGCTGCGGCGCGCCATCTCCATCTGGAACAGGCGATCCTGGGCGACCGCGTAACCGTAGCCATAGAAGATGCCGTACACGGTACTGGCATAGACGTGGGGCATGCCGTATTCGTCGCGGCGGATGGTCACCTGACCGCTGGCCGGGCGCGCTGCGCGGGCGTCGGCCGCTGTGGCCGAGGCATTGGCGGCGGCGGAAGGTTGCGCGTGGGCCGCGCCCACGCCGGCGCAGGCCGCCAGGATGGCGGCCGACAACAAGTGCTGCTTCATGTGAATCTGTCTCCGTATTGATAGGCCGCGCCGCGGTGCGAGACCCGGACGCGGAGTGCGGCGCCTCTTGCGGGCACCGTCTACGAACCATGATACGAAGCGCCAAACTATAATTCCAATGCATTTATTTCATAGCTTTCATGCGCTTCCAACATGGACTTCCAGAAACTCAAGCATCTGCTGGCCGTCGTTGAATACGGCACGTTTTCACGCGCGGCGGAAAAGGTGAACCTGTCGCAGCCAGCCCTCAGCCGCAGCATCCAGGCGCTGGAAGCCGAGCTTGGCCTGCCGTTGCTGGACCGCGGCACGCGCCAGGTCCGCCTGACGCCGTACGGCGCCTGCGTGGCCGAACGGGCCCGCCGCATGCGCTTCGAAGAAACCGAGCTGCAGCGTGAACTGAAGACGCTGCACAGCGGCGAGTCCGGCACGCTGACCATCGGCCTGAGCCCCACGCCGGCCTCCCTGCTGCTTTCGCCCTTCCTGACCCACATGACGGCCAACCATCCCCAGGTGCGCGTGGGTGTGGAGCTGGGCGCCACGGCGACGTTGCTGGACATGCTGCGCGGCGAGCGCATCGACGCGATGGTCTGCGACGCGCGCATGTTGTATGACGCGGCTGACATCGACGCCCGTCCGCTCGCGCCGTTGCGCGCCGGCATGGTGTGCCGCGCGGGCCACCCCATCCTGGCGCACAAACGCGTCGGCATCGAACAGATCCGGCAGTATCCGGTGGCATCCAGCACCCTCAGCCCCGAGGTGTCGCTACGGCTGGCCGAAACGCTGGGGCCCGGTGGCGCGCCCGAAGTCATGGTGACGACGCGCTGCGAAAACCTGGATCCGCTGGTGGATCTGGCCCTGCACACCGACACGCTGCTGTTGGGCGTGATCTGCGTCACCCGCCGCGAGCAAGCGGCCGGGCGACTGGTGGAAGTGCCGATCCCGCCAGACCGGCAGCGCCAGGGCCATTACGTGCTGGCGCGCCTGGCCGGACGCACGCCCTTGACTGCGCAAGACGCGCTGTACACCTTCACGCAACAGTGCTGGGCGGACTTCGCGACGTTCACTCCGGCACGGCAACCGTATAGTTCAGCGCCAGCCGCCCCCCGTCGACGTACACCGTCTGCCCCGTGACATAGCTGGCGTCGTCTCCCGCCAGGAATACCGCCACCTTTGCCACTTCGTCCGTCTGGCCCAGGCGCTGCATCGGAATCCGGGACAGGACCGTGCGCCGGGCGGCGGGGTCGCTCGTGATGGTGGCCAGGATCTCGGTGTCAATGCTGCCCGGCCCGATCGCGTTCACCCGTATGCCATGCGGTGCCAGCGACAACGCCATCGACTTGGTCATCTGCCGCACCGCCCCCTTGCTGGCGCCGTAGGCCAGCTGGTCCGGCATCGCCAGTTCCGCCGTCATCGACGACAGCGTCACGATCGCGCCGTTCTGCCGGCCGCCCGCGACCATCGCCCGCGCCGCGGCCTGGGCCACCAGGAAGGTCCCGCGCACGTTCACATTCATGACGGCGTCCAGGTCTTCCAGCGTCAGGTCCAGGAAGTCCGCCGCGCGGATCACCCCGGCATTGCAGACGCAGATGTCCAGACCGCCCCAGCGCGCAACGCAATCGTCGGCCAGCGCCTTGGCCGCAGCCGGGTCGGTCACGTCGGCCACGAAGGCCGCCGCTCGCGCGCCCAGCCCGCGCACAGCCGCCGTCAGTTCGGCTTCCTTGCGGTCCGCCAGCAGCACGTAGGCGCCCTCGTCCACGAAACGCCGCGCAATCGCCAGCCCGATACCGCCCGCCGCGCCGGTGACCAGCGCTACCTTGTCCTGCAATCTCATTTCAGACTCCCACGTAGGCGGCCACCAGGTCGGGCCGCGCTGACAGTTCCGCTGAACTGCCGCGCCACACCGTCGCCCCCTTGTCCAGGATGACGTTGCGGTCGGACAGCCGCAGCAAGGCCGTGGTGTTCTTGTCCACCACGATCATCGACAAGCCTTCCGCTTTCAGTTGCGCCAGCACGCGCCAGATCTCGGCGCGCACGACGGGCGCCAGGCCTTCGGTGGCCTCGTCCAGCACCAGCAGGCTGGGGTTGGTCATCAGCGCGCGCCCCAGCGCCAGCATCTGCTGCTCTCCGCCCGACAGTTGCGTGCCCAGGTTCGTGCGGCGTTCCTGCAGCCGGGGAAACAGCGCATAGACACGAGGCAGCGTCCAGGCGTGGGCGCGGCCCCGTTCGCTGGCCGTGGCCACCAGGTTTTCCTCGACGGTCAGCGTGGGAAAGATCTGGCGCCCTTCCGGCACCAGCGACAGCCCCAGCCTGCCGATCCGGTATGGCGCCATGCCCCGCAACGAACGTTCGCCGTATTGGATGCTGCCCTGGCTGGCGGGCAGCAGGCCGAACAGGCACTTGATGACGGTGCTGCGGCCCATCCCGTTGCGGCCGATCAGTCCCACCACCTCCCCCTGCCCCACGTCCAGGTCCACACCGAACAGCGCCTGGCAATGGCCGTAGCCCGCCGTCAATCCGCGTATCGTCAACATGGCGGCTCCTTCATGCGTCGGCGTCGTCGCCCAGATAGGCGCGGCGCACGTCGGGGTGGTTGCGGATCGCGTCGGCGGTGCCGGTCGCGATGATCTTGCCGTAGACCAGCACGCTGATGCGGTCGGCCAGCGCGAAGACGGCGTTCATGTCGTGTTCCACCAGGACGATCGTGTAGCGGCCCTTCAGGCTTTGCAGCAAGGCGATGACGCCCGCGCTTTCCGCCGCGCTCATGCCCGCCATGGGTTCGTCCAGCAGCAGGACGGACGGTTGGCCCGCCAGCGCCATGGCAATTTCCAGTTGACGGCGCTGCCCGTAGGCCAGGCTTTCCACCGGCGCCTCGGCCACCGCGTCAAGCCGGCAGGCGCTGAGAGCCTCGCGGGCCGCGTCCACCACGTCGGCGCAATCGCGCAGCGCGGTCCAGGCCGACAGCCCGCGCCGGCGCTTGCGCAACGCCGCCAGGCAGGCGTTTTCCAGCACCGTGTAGCTGTCGAACACCGACGTCACCTGGTAGGAGCGCAACATGCCCAGCGCCACGCGTTCCTGCACGGTGGCGCGCGAGACATCCGCCGCCCCCAGCGTGACCGCGCCGCCGTCGGGCCGCAGTTCGCCCGACAACAGGTTGATCAGCGTGGTCTTGCCCGCGCCGTTCGGGCCGATCAGCGCGTGCAATTCGCCGGGCGCGACATCCAGCGACACGCCGTCGGTTGCGGCAAGCCCGCCGAAGCGGCGCACCAGATCGCGGGTAGCCAGCGCGGCGGGCGCGGCCATCGTAGCGGCCGTCATACCGACGCCTCCTTGACCTCGGCCTTGCTGGCCTGGGCCTTCTTGACCGGTGCCTGCCCCGCCGGCCACAGCCACGCCAGCGAGCGGCCGTAGCCGCCCCGGGCCAGCATTGCGATCACCACGACCACGGGCCCCATCAGCAGCATCCAATGCTGCGTCACGCTCTTGAAGGCCTCTTCCATCAGCAGATAGGCCACCGCACCGAAGATCGGACCCAGCACATTGCCCAGGCCGCCGATCACCACCATGACGATCAGCTCGCCGGACACCGGCCACGACATGTAGCTGGGCGAGGCGAAGGCCGTCAGGTTGGCCAGCAGAAGTCCGGCGATGCCGGTCAGCACGCCCGAGGCCACATAGGCCGTCAGCCGCACGCCGAACACCGAATAGCCCAGCGCGTCCACGCGGCGTGGATTGGCGTGCGTGGCGCGCAAGATCATGCCGAAGGGCGAACGCCGCAGCCGCAGCATGCCCAGGCTGGCCGCCAGCAGCAGCCCCCATGCCGCCCAATAGACCGGCTGGCTGCCGCCCAGGTCGAACAGGCCGAAGGCGCTGGCGTCGTAGATGTTCAGCCCGTCGTCGCCACCGTACTCGCGCAGGCTGACCGCCAGGAAATAGAACATCTGCGCAAAGGCCAGCGTGATCATGATGAAGCCGATGCCGGACGTGCGCAGGCATACCGTCCCGACCACCAGGGCCACCAGCGCGCACACCACGATGCACACGGCCAACTGCACCCAGCCGTTGCCGATGCCGTAGAAGCTGAGGATACCCACGGCGTAGCAACCCAGGCCCAGGAACATGGCGTGCCCAAAGCTGACCAGTCCCGCAAAGCCCAGCACCAGGTTCAGCGCCAGCGCCGCCAGCGCGTAGATCAGGATGCGTGCGCCCAGCGTCACATAAAAGGGTTCGCCCAGCCACTGCGCCGCGAACGGGACGGCGGCCAGGACCAGGAACAACAGCGGCAGCACCCAGCGCCGGTACGAAGATTCTTGCATGATGGATTGCCCTTGTTCACTGGCGCGCGGATCAGCGGCGCGCCGAAAAGACCAGGCCTTGCGGGCGGAACGCCAGCACCACGGCCATCAATACGTAGATCAGCATCGACGCCAGCGCCGGCCCCACGGCGTTGGCGACCGGCGCGTCGAACACGGCACGCAGCAGGTCCGGCAGGAAAGCGCGCCCCAACGTGTCGATCATGGCGATCAGCAGCGCGGCGATCAGCGTGCCGCGCACCGAGCCGATGCCGCCCACCACGATGACCACCAACGCCAGGATCAGTACCGGTTCGCCCATGCCCGACTGCACCGACAGGATCGGCCCCGCCAAGGCGCCGGCCACGCCGGCCAGCACGGAACCCAGCAGGAACAGCAGCGTCTTCAGCAGATCGACATTGGCGCCCAGCACGCTGGCGATGGGCGCGTTGCTGGCGCCGGCGCGGATCAGCATGCCAAAGCGCGTGCGCTGGATCAAGAACCATGCGCCTACTGCCACCAGCGCGCCGACCCCGATGATCATCAGCCGGTAGACGGGATAGTCGTTGCCGAACAGGCTGACCGCCCCTTCCAGCGTCTGGGGCACTGCCGCGTAATACGGCCGGCTGCCCCAGATGACCGAGGCCAGCTCGTTGAAGAACATCATCAGCCCGAACGTGGCCAGCACCTGGTACAGGTGGTCGTGCCGGTACAGCGGACGCGCTATCAGCCGTTCCAGCACCACGCCCACGAATCCGCTGCCCGCCACCGCGGCCAGGATGGAGAACGCGAACGAGCCGCTGGCGTTGTAGGCGGTGGCCCCCAGGAAGGCGCCGATCATGTAGAGCGAGCCATGCGCCAGGTTGATGAAGTTCATGATGCCGAAGATCAGGGTCAGCCCCGACGACATCAAGAACAGCAACGCACCCAGTTGCAGGCCATTGAGCAATTGCGACAGCAGCAGCGATCCGTTCATCGGACGTCTCCCGAGGGCGGCCGCCCCGTCACTTCAACGGGCAGTCCGCCACGTAGGCGTCCTGGTGGTCCTTCAGCACGGTGGCCAACTGCTTGACGCCCACGCCCTCGCCCTCTTTCACCACCTGGTAGGCATACAGGTTCTGCACGGGCATGTTGTTGGTGTTGAACCGGAACGTGCCGCGCACCGACGGGAAGGTGGCGCCCGCCGCTTTCACGGCCGTGGCCAGCGACTTGCTATCGCCCACTTTCCCGCCTTGCGCGCGCACGGCGGCGTCCAGCAGATAGGCCGCGTCGTAGCCGCCTACGGCGTACTCCGACGGCAGGCGGCCGTACTTGGCCTTGAAGGATTCGACGAACTTGCGGTTCTGCGGATTGTCCAGCGTGGTCGCCCACGGCGTGCCGTAGATCGCGCCCACGGCCTGCTCTTTCAGCGCGGTCAGCGTGTTGGAATCGATCAGGCTTTCCGAGAAGAACGGCAGCTTTTCCATCAGCCCGGCCTGGCGCAGCTGGCGCACGAAATTCACGCCCACGCCGCCCGTGTAGAAGGCGAACAGCGCATCGGGGCCGGCAGACTGCATGCGCGAAATCTCGGCCGAATAGTCCAGCTGCCCCAGTTGCGTATAGACCTCGTCGGACGGCGCCGCGCCATAGAAGCGCTTGAAGCCCGCCAGCTTGTCCTTGCCCGCCTGATAGTTGGCCGACATCAGGTAGGCGCGCTTGTAGCCCTGATCCTTGACGTACTTGCCCATGGCCTCCGACATGCTGTCGTTCTGCCACCCCAGCACGAAGAGATTCGACAGGCACATGCGGCCGGCGATGGGCGCGGGGCCGGCGTTGGTGGACAGCGCCACCACGCCGGATTCCTTGATGCGCCGCAGTTCGGCCATCAGCACATTCGAAAAACCCAGGCCGACGATGACGTCGACCTTGTCCTTTTCGATGAATTTCTGCACGACCTGCGCGCCCACGTCAGGCTTGAGCTGATCGTCCTCGCGGATCACCACCGCCTTCTGCCCGCCCAGGCTGCCGCCCAACTGCTCGATGCCCAGCATCAGCCCGTCGTACTGGTCCTGGCCCAGCGCCGCCTGCGGTCCGGACAGCACGCCCGTAAAGCCTATGCGGATGTCGGCACGCGCCGATTGCGGCGCAGCTACGGCCAGGGTCGCCGCCGCAGCCAGTGCGGCAAGGCCGCTTGGGATTGCTTGCATCTGATGTCTCCTTGGGGGTTGAGCGGCGGCGCCGTTCTGCGCGGCGCCTGCCTTGACGCGTCAGAGCTTCACGCAGACATTGCGCAGCTCGGTATAGAACTCCAGCGAATGCACGCCGCCCTCGCGGCCGATGCCCGATTGCTTGGCGCCGCCGAACGCCGTGCGCAGGTCGCGCAGGAACCACGAATTGATCCAGCAGATGCCCACGTCCAGCGCCGCGCCCAGGCGATGGGCCGTGCCGACGTTGCTGGTCCATACCGTCGCGGCCAGGCCGTAAGGCGTAGCGTTGGCCAGGGCAATGGCTTCCTCTTCCGTATCGAACGGCGCGATGTGGCAGCACGGTCCGAAAATTTCTTGCTGGATGACGGCGGACGATTCCGGCAGGCCCGTCCACACGGTGGGTTGGATCCAGGCGCCCGCGGCCAGCCCGTCAGGCATGTCCGGCACGCCGCCGCCCGCCACCACCGTCGCGCCCTCTTCGCGGGCGCGGGCGTAGTAGCTCAGCACCTTGTCGCGATGGCGCTGCGAAATCAGGGGCCCCAGGTTCACGCCGGGGTCCTTGGGCCGTCCCAGCTTGAAACCCCGCGCCCGCTCGCCCAGCGCCGCGACGAAGCGCTCGAAGATGGGCCGCTGCACATAGACGCGCTCGGTGCCCAGGCAGACCTGCCCCGTGTTGTCGAACGCGGCGCGGGCGATGCCCGCCACCGCGCGGTCGAAGTCGGCGTCCGCGAAGACGATGCCCGCGTTCTTACCGCCCAGCTCGAACGACACGGGCCGCACGCCTACCGCCGCCGCCTGCATGATGGCTTGGCCGGTACGGGTTTCGCCCGTGAAGGTGATGCCGTCCACCAGCGGGTGGCGGCTGAGTTTTTCGCCAGCGGAATCGGGCCCGAAGCCGTGCACCACGTTGTAGACGCCGGCCGGCACGCCGACTTCGTTCATGACTTCGCCCAACAGCGTAGCGGTGCCCGGCGTGTCTTCGGACGGCTTGACCACGACCGTGTTGCCGCAGGCCAGCGCCGGCCCGACCTTCCAGGTCATCAGCAGCAGCGGCAAGTTCCACGGGCAGATCACGCCGATGACGCCGCGCGGCACGCGCACGCCGTAGTTTAAGGCGTGGCCGCCGTCCGGCGTTTCCAGGTCGAAGGTCTCGTTGGGGACGTTGCGGATCAGGTCGGCGAAGATCTTGAAATTGGCCGCGCCGCGCGGGATGTCCAGATGGCTGGCCAGGTCGTAAGGCTTGCCGGTGTCGGCGATCTCGGCGTCGACGAAATCGTCGAAACGGCGGGTGATGCCGTCGGCCACCGCGTGCAGCAGTTCTACGCGCTGCTGCGTCTTCAGCGCGCCCCACGGGCCGCGCAGCGCCGCCTTGGCCGCCCGCACCGCGGCGTCCACTTCAGCGTCTCCGGCTTCATGCACCCGGCCGATCAGCCGGTTGTCGACCGGATCGCGGTTGTCAAAGGTCTTGCCGGTCTCGACCCAGCGGCCGTCGATGAAATTGCGGAAATCGGTCATTGCGCCCTCGGTTGTGACAGGTCGGCCAGCGCGCCTTCGGGGTCGCCGGCGGTCAGGTATTCCCACATGCGTTCATAGATGCGGCCAGTGCCTACCGCGCGGGCGGTGGCCTCTGCCGGCGACAGCACCGGCGCGCCGTCGGCCAGCCCCGCCGCGCGCAATTGCCATTCGATGCGGGCGGCGTCTTCCAGATACCAGGTCAGCACGGTGGCGTGCAGCAGCGACTCGGCGGCCACCACGGCGCCGTTGCCGCGCATCGCGATCGCGCTGGCCGTCCCCAGGGTTTCGGCCACGCCACGCGCCTGCGCATCGCTGCGCACCAGTTGCGGGTCGTCCCACAACGGCACGGCGGGCGAAAAATAAGAGCCCATGCCGTGGCGCGCGGCCGGCGTGACGCGCGCCGAAGACAGGGTCATGACGGTGGGCGGCATGGAACGGATCACGCCGCCCACGTCCGGCCGCAGCCGGTAGATGTGCTGGTGGATGCGCACTTCGCCCAGCACGCCTTCCGGCAGGTCGCCATGCACGGGAACCACCGTGCCCGCCTCGCCGGGTGCGATCAGGCCCATGGGCCGCGCCGCGCACACCAGGAAATGGTCGGCATCCAGCCGGCTGCTGCAATGCCCGTAGGCGTGGACCAGATTGGCCCGGGCCAGCGCGCGCGCGGCGACGCGCACCAGCGCCTCCTGCCCGGCGCTGGCGTCCTTGCGCGATGCGCTCATGTCTTGAACTCCGGGATATCGGGCTTGGCGCCCCACATGCAGAACGACGACGGCACGGCGGGGAAGCTGCGCGGCCGATGGGTCTTTTCCTCTTCGGCGCTGATCAGCCTGACGCCGGTGGAGTATTCGTAGATCATCCCGTCCGGGCCGTCGAAATACAGGAACATCGCGCCCGAGGTCGGATGCCGGCCGGGGCCGAAACGGATCGGCACGTTCCATTCGCGCAGCTGATACCAGGCGCGCATGATGTCGTCGATGCTTTCGACCTGATGGTTGATGTGCTGCACGCCCGGGTACGAGGACGGGAACAGCGCAATCTTGTGATGGACTTCATCGATGCGCAGCAACGGCGCCTCGCCGATGCGGTCGCTGACCCGGGCAGACAGCAGGCCCGTCCAGAAGGCCTCGTCGCGCCGCGGGTCCAGCGTGCGCAGGCCGATATGCGAGAAGCCGGTGACGCCGGCATCGCGGCCGGGAAAGTAGCGCCGCCCGCTATGTTGCGGCGCCAGCACCAGTTCGATCCGGTTGCCGGAGGGGTCGGTGAATTGCAGGAAATCGCGCACGTAGCGCTGCTCGGCATCCTCGCGCCGCCCGGCCGCGACGTGGTAGCCGCTGCGCTCGAGCACGGCGCCGGCACGCTCCAGTTCGTCGGGCGAATCCACTTCGAACGCGGCGGTGTGGTCGCGCGGATCGCCTTCGAAATAGCAGAGGGTGTGGTCGCGGGAGTCGGACTTGAAATACGCCGCCCCGTGTTCCTTGCGGGCAAGCTCCAGTCCCAGCACCGCGGTCGCGTAGCGCACCGCAGCGTCCAGATCACGGGTGCCCAGCCGGACGTACCGGATGTCATGTAGCCGTATCACTGCTTGTCTCCAGGTGCGCCTGCCGCCGGCGTCGTGCCGGGGGAATTTTTCCGCTGGATTGGCGGCGCTTTTTTCTACGATAGGCAGCGTAAATCTCGAAGTCAACAATTTTTATCGAGATTTTTTTGGCGTAGTGCTACAGTGCTCTTCATGTCTGACGGAACCCCGCTCCCCTCGCTTGCCCACACCGCCTCGGCCAACACCCTGGTGGGCACGGCCTATGTCAACCTGCGGCGCGACATCATCCAGGGCAAGCATCCGCCCGGCTCGCGCCTGCGCGTCGAACACCTGAAAGACGATTACGGTGTGGGCGCCGGCACGCTGCGCGAAGCGCTGGCGCTACTGGTGTCGGACGCGCTGGTGATCGCACAGGGGCAGCGCGGCTTTCACGTCACGCCCATTTCGCTGGAAGACTTCCGCGACATCACCGAAAACCGCGTGCTGCTGGAAACCGAAGCGTTGCGCCAGTCGATCGCGGTGGGCGACGACACCTGGGAAAGTGCCGTGCTGGCCGCCTTCCACCGGTTGAGCAAGGCCGAGCAGCGCCTGGCCGCGGATCCGGAAGCCCGCTTCGAGGAATGGGAGCAGCGCAACCGCGAGTTCCACCGCGAACTGATCAGCGCCTGTCCGTCGCGCTGGATGCATCATTTCCTGGGCATTCTGTATCAGCAGGCCGAGCGCTACCGCCGCCTGACCGTCACGCGCAAGCCCATCGCGCGCGACTTGCAGGATGAACACCAGGGCATCCTGGACGCCACGCTGACGCGCGACGCCGACCGCGCCTGTGCGCTGCTTGCCGCGCACATCCGCCTGACTTACGACGCGGTCGCGCAATTGCCTGCGGACTTGTTCACGTCGGCGTGATGGCCAGCAGGGCTGTGCCGCCGGCCGGCGCCCGAGTTGAAAAAAACCCACACTCGACGCGCCGCACGCCCTGCCCCCGTTGATTCGCCTACATCACTTCTATAGAATCAGCAATACGGGCCTTTGCCCATTTCCTTTTTCGTCCACTCAAATCACCGACAGGGAGGCTGCATGATGACTCACCCCATGCCCAACGCCGTCCCGCGCGTGTCCCCGCGACGCCATTAAGTCGTCGCCCGCGCGGAGCCATCGCTAGACCGTTACCTAGCGACCGGTCCTCCGTGCCCGCTCCAAACCCCTGAACGCAGTCGCCGGTGCCCTTGGCATCTGGCTTGTTATCCCCTCTTTCCTCACAAGGACATCCTGGCGTGTCTTGTGCCGCCAGGCCATTGTTATGGCTAGAAAAAAAATAGACTTTCGAGGACAGGCCTTTAAGGATGTCCTGGGCTTTACCTTCCGCCACTGGGGCCTGCAACCCTGGCGCACGCTCGTCATCGTGGTGCTGGCGTTGTTGTCGGCCGTGGCCGATATCCTGACCCCGATGTACGCGGGCCGACTGGTCGACGCCGTCGCGTCCGGTTCAACGGGCGACGCTCTGGCCTGGAGCGCCGCCCTCACGGCCTTCTGGCTGCTGGTGGCGCTGGGCGTGGGCGGCACCTTGCTGCGCCAGGCCGTGTTCCAGAACATCATCACCTTCACGTTGAAGATGATGAACGGCATCGTGTCCAACGCCTTTTACCGGGTGCAGCGCTTTTCCACCGACTGGCACGCCAACAGCTTCGCCGGCTCGACGGTGCGCAAGATCACGCGCGGCATGTGGGCCGTCGACATCCTGAACGACACGCTGCTGGTCGCGCTGCTGCCGTCCGTCGTGATGCTGGTGGGCGCTACGGCCTTGCTGGGCGCGCACTGGCCGCTGATGGGGCTGGTGGTGGGCCTGGGTTCCGTGCTGTACATCGCCGTCACCGCGGCGCTGTCGCTGGGCTTCGTGGCGCCCGCCGCGCGTCTGGGCAATGCCTGGGACACGCGCATGGGCGGCGCGTTGGCGGATGCCGTCAGCTGCAACGCGGTCGTCAAGGCCTTCGGGGCGGAGACCCGCGAAGAAGTCCGGCTGGACCGCGTGGTCAACAAGTGGCGCAACCGCACCCGCCGTACCTGGGTGCGCGCCACGCTGAACGGCGGCATCCAGGGCGCGATGCTGGTGGTGATGCAGGCCGCCATCCTGGGCGCGTCGCTGCTGCTGTGGTCGCGCAACCAGGCGACGGTGGGCGACATCACCTTCACGCTGACGATGTTCTTCGTGCTGCAAGGCTATTTGCGCGACGTGGGCATGCACATCCGCAACCTGCAACGTTCGGTCAACGACATGGAGGAACTGGTGGCGATGGAACGCCAGCCTCTGGGCGTGACCGACCGCGCCGGCGCGGGTGCGATCAAGATCACCGAAGGCGAAATCCGCTTCGAGGACGTGACGTTCCGCTATGGCTCGCACAACACCGCGCTGTACGATAAATTCTCCGCGCGCATCGCGCCCGGGGAACGCGTCGGCCTGGTGGGGCACTCGGGCTCGGGCAAGACCACGTTCATCAAGCTGATCCAGCGCCTGTATGACGTGAACGACGGCCGCATCACCATCGACGGGCAGGACATCGCCCAGGTGAAGCAGGCGTCGCTACGCAGCCAGATCGCCATCGTGCAGCAGGACCCGGTGCTGTTTCACCGCACCCTGGCGGAGAACATCGCCTACGCCAGGCCCGGCGCCACCCAGGCCGATATTGAGCAGGCCGCCCGGCTGGCCAGCGCGCATGATTTCATCATGTCGCTGCCCAAGGGCTACGACACGCTGGTGGGCGAACGCGGCGTGAAGCTCTCGGGCGGTGAGCGCCAGCGCGTGGCGATCGCGCGGGCGTTCCTGGCGGACTCGCCCATTCTGATCCTGGACGAGGCCACCTCCAGCCTGGACAGCGAAAGCGAAGTGCTGATCCAGCAGGCGATGGACCGGCTGATGGAAGGCCGCACCACGCTGGTGGTCGCGCACCGCCTGTCGACCGTGCGCGCCCTGGACCGCCTGCTGGTGATGGACCATGGCCGCATCATCGAAGAAGGCAGCCACGATGCGCTGATCCGTTTGAAGGGCGGCCTGTACCGGCGCCTGTTCGAGCGCCAGGCCCTGGAACTGACCAAGGGCATGACGGCGGCGGAACTGTTGCAGGACGGCGCCACGGCGCCTGCCGCCAAAGAGGAAGACGTGGACGAAGACGCCTACGCCTTCGGCAAGTAACCGGCGCTGAAGTGAAAGAAAAAGGGCCTGGCGCAGCAATGCGTCAGGCCCTTTGTCTATCTGGCCCCGCCTTGTCGCGATGCGTTTCAGGCCGGGCGTTGCGCGAACGTCAGCCGCAAGCCGAAACCGATCAGCGCGGTACCGAAGATCACGCTCTGCACCTTCTGCGCGCGCGGACTGGACGACATCCAGCGCCCCACCGCCCCGCCCGCCAGCGCGCACACCACGTCGAACGCCAAGCCGAGACTGACCAGGATGACGCCCAGCAGCGCGAATTGCGGACCGATTGGCCCATGGTCCGGCGACACGAACTGCGGCAGCAGCACCGAGCAGAACAGCAGGGCCTTGGGATTGAGCACATTGGTCAGCACGCCGGCCATCAACGCGCCACCCAGGCCCGAGCCGCGCGGCGGCGTCTGGCCGGCAGCGTCAAGCACCACGGGCCCGGCCCGCAGCAGCCTCACGCCCAGCCACATCAGATAGATGCCGCCCACGGTGCGCGCGGCATCGAACGCCCACGGGTGGGTCTTGAACAGGGCTGCCAGGCCCAATGCCGCCAATGTCACGTGGGCGGCGCGCGCAATGGCCAGACCGACGGCGACCGCCAACGCCTGCCCCCGGCCCCGCAATACTCCCGTTTCCAACAACAGGATCATGTCGGGCCCAGGCACCACGTACACAATCAACAAGGCCCCAAGAAACATCGCCATATCGGCCATCACCGCGCTCTCCCACGCATTCTTCAAGGCGATCATTCTAGGAAAATCGGGCTGGCATGTGCTTGCGATTCATGCCAATCCGATTACCATGATTGGCATATTCATCTTCTTCATCAATCCATTTATTAAATCTATGCCAAAACGCGACCTGGATGCTTACGACCGGCGCATTCTCGAGGCCTTGCAGCAGAACGGCCGCCTGACCAATGTGGAGCTTGCCGAACAGATCGGCCTGTCGCCCTCGCCCTGCCTGCGCCGCGTGCGCATGCTGGAAGAAGCGGGTGTGATCCAGGGCTACGAGGCCCGGCTGGCGCCGGACGAGGTCGGCCTGGGCCTGACCGTGTTCGTCGGCGTCAAGGTGGAGCGGCACCACGAACGCGATGCCGAACAGTTCCGCAAGGAAGTCAGTGCGCTGCCGGAAGTCATCGCCGCGCACCTGGTATCCGGCGAATCCGACTTCCTGCTGCAGGTCGTAGTGCCCGACCTGCGCGGTTACGAGCGCTTCCTGCTGGGCACACTGCTGAAGCTGCCGGGCGTAAAGGACATCCGCAGCAACTTCGCCATCCAGACGGTCAAACCGCAAAGCCCGCTGCCGCTGGACCATCTGGGCAAGTAACCCGCCCTAGGGCATGGCCGCCGCCGCCCGGTCCACCGCGGCGCGCCGCCGATCGAACCGCGCCTGCGACATCTCCAGGTAACGCTGGACCACCGCCGGCTCGGACGTCTTGGGCGTGCCGCCGGGAAACGGCGGCTTGGGGTCGTATTCGATCTGCAGCTGAATGAGCTTGGCGACGTCGTCGCCGCAAAGCGCCGCCACGACCTTCAGGCCCATGTCGATGCCCGAGGTCACGCCGCCGGCGGTGTAGGTGTTGCCGTCCACGCACAGGCGCTCGTCAGTAGGGATGGCGCCGAAGCGCGACAACAGTTCGCGCGCCCGCCAATGGCTGGACGCCCGCTTGCCGCGCAACAGCCCGGCCGCCCCCAGCAGCAGCGACCCCGTGCAAATACCAAACAGATATTGCGCGTCCTGCCCCTGCTTGCGCGTGAATGCCACCCAATCCGGGTCAACAATGGCATCATCCGTGCCCGGCCCGCCCGGCACGACCAGCAGATCGCAGGGCGGCGCGGACGCCAGCGTCTGAGTGGGCACGAATTGCAATCCGCGATCGCACCGTACCGGATCCCGCGTTTTTGCGACAAAATCCACGGTGAAGCCCGGCGCGTTCGCCAGGACCTCATAGGGGCCGGTCATATCCAGCTGGGTCAGCCCTTCGAATAAGAGAATATTCACATGCATGACGATGCTCCTTCAAGAACGCCAACGCCCAGCATAGGCGGACGCGCCCAGCCCGTTGCGCCACAAATGGCGGAAAACGCGCCACAACGCGTGCTGTTCGTCCTGTTCGACGGCTTTCAGCCGCTGGACCTGGCAGGCCCTTGGCAGGCATTCAGTTCGGCAAACGAAGAGGCGGGAAAGGCGCTGTACCAGTTGAACACGATTGCCGCCGAACGCGTCGTCAGCACCTGGGAGCAAGGGCTGCGCATGCAGGTGGACGGCACCTTCGAAGAAGACGGCGACGCACCGGTCGACATGCTGCTGGTGCCAGGCGGCCCCGGCGTCGACCGCGCCAGCGCGCACGCGGAAACGCGCGCCTGGCTACGCCGCCGCGACGCCGGCGCCGCGCGCACGTGCAGCGTCTGTACCGGTGCGTTCGTCCTGGCCGCGGCGGACCTGCTCAACGGCTTGGCCGTCACCACGCACTGGCGCTCGGCGGACCGGCTGCGCCAGATGTACCCCGCGCTGCGCGTGCAGGACGACCGCATCTTCATCGAAAGCGGCAAGTACTGGACCTCTGCCGGCGTCACCGCAGGCATCGACCTGGCGCTGGCCCTGATCGAACGCGACCATGGCGCGGCACTGTCGCAGCAGGTGGCGCGCCGGCTGGTCGTCTTCATGCGGCGCGACGGCGACCAGCGCCAGTACAGCCAGAGCCTGCGCCTGCAAGACCGGGTCGCCGCACCGTTCCGCGACCTGGTCGAAAAGATTGAAGCGCACTTGTCGGCGCGCTGGTCGGTGGACGACATGGCGGACGCCTGCCATATGTCGCGGCGCACCTTCCAGCGCAAATTCGCGGCGCACTTCGGTGTGGCGCCCACCGAAGTGCTGCGGCGCCTGCGCGAAGAACGGGCCAGCGCGCTGCAAAGCACCGGCAAAATGCCGCGCAAGACCGTCGAGCAGCATGTGGGACCATTACATAAAAGGCCGGAACGGCTTTCCTGACATGCCGATCACCGACAGCCCCTGCCCCGAATGCGGCCATCCCCAAGCCACGCGCACGCAGGGCATGAGCCTGATTGCGGAATGCGCGCATTGCGGCTGGATGGTGGCCACGACCAATCCCAACCACCCCTTCCATGACCGCACGCCCTACACAGTGCGCGCGCGTGCGCAAGGCATCGCGCGCGGCACCGCCATCGCCCGCCTGTCGGCAACCTTGGGCACCGGCGTCCCCGCCGCGCGCGCCATCCTCGACCAGGGCCTGCCCGTGGCGGAAAACGTCTATGCGTACGAGGTGATCCGGCTGCACAAGCTGCTCTGGCCGCAAGGCCTGTCGCTGCAAGTCACGCCGGAATTCACCTGGGAACTGGACGACAGCCTTTAGCCCGCCAGCCCCACGGACATGCCGCCGCACACGTACAGCAGCTGCCCCGTGATGAAGCCCGCGCGCCGGTCCAGGAACAGGGCGACGCTGTGCGCCACCTCTTCCGGCTGCCCGACCCGGCCCACGGGGATGGAGGCTTCCAACGCCAGCGTCTTCGGCTGGCCGGGCGGGTTCGACTGGTTGAACAATTCGGTCGCGATCGGGCCTGGCGCAACGGTGTTCACGGTGATGCCGTCGGCGGCCAGCTCCAGCGCCCAGGTGCGCGTCATGCCGGCCAACCCCGCCTTGGACGCGCCGTACACCGTTCGCCCGCCCTTGCCCAGCGCGGCGCGGCTGCCGATGTTGACCACGCGTCCGTAGCCCGCCTGGCGCATGCCCGGCAACAACGCCTGCAACAGCAGCACGGGCGCCGTGACATTCAAGGCCATCGTGCGCAGCAGGTCTTCCTCGGACACGTCCTCGATGTTGGCGACCTGGATCATCCCCGCGTTGTTGACCAGGTGCAGCACCGGCCGCTCGGCCGCCAGCTCGCGCGCAGCCTCGCGGGTGGCCGCCGCATCGCCCAGGTCGACCGAGCGGAAGGTCTCGCCAGGGAGCAGTTGGTCGGGCGCTCGGCGGCTGAAATTGACGACCTGATAGCCGTCCTGCACCAGGCGTGCCACGATGGCGCGGCCGATGCCCCGGCTGCCGCCGGTGACAAGTGCGATGGGGGTGTTCATTGCGCTGTGATTCCTTTGTCTTTGATGAGTCCGCCCCATTTCTTGCGCTCGTCGCGCTCGAAGGCCGCCAGGTCGTCGCCGAAAAGCGTACCGGGTTTGGCGCCCATGGTGGCGAAATTGGTGGCGATGGCCTGGCTTTGCAGGCCGCTGCGCGCGGCATCGATCAATTGCTTGACCACGGGCGCCGGCGTGTTGCGCGGCGCGTACAGCGCGAACCACGCCGTGACGTCGAACCCGGGCAGACCCGACTCCGCAACGGTGGGCAGGTTCGGCACCGACGGATCGCGCTCGCCGGATGTGACGGCCACCCCGCGCACCAGATTGCCGTCCTTAATCTGCGCCAATGCCCCCGGCAGGTTGTCGAACAGCAGGTCCACCTGGCCGCCCGCCACGGCCGGCAAGGATGCGGACGTGCCCTTGAACGGCACATGCAGCATCGTCACCCCCGCCATCGATTCGAAATACGCGCCCGTCAGATGGACCGACGATCCGATGCCGGGCGAGGCATAGGTCAGCTTCTTGTCGGGCGATTGCTTGGCCGCCTTGATGACGTCGGCCACGGTCTTGTACGGCGATTTGGCGCTGACGGCGATCACGTTGGGGGTCGTGGATACCAGCGCGATCGGTACCAGATCGCGTTCGGGATCGAACGTCATGTTGCTGTAGAGAAACTGGTTGATGGTCTGCGTGCCGATGGTGCCCAGGCCCAGCGTGTAGCCGTCCGCCTTCGCGCGGGCCACGTACGCCATGCCGATGTTGCCGCCCGCGCCCGGCTTGTTTTCCACCAGCACGGTCTGCTTCAAACCCGGTTGCAGCGCATTGGCGATGGCGCGGCCGAAGATGTCCGCGCCGCCGCCCGGCGGATACGGCACGACGACGGTGACGGGGTGTTCGGGATAGCCGGCGGCCTGGGCCGCGGGTAGCGCCACAGCCGCCAGGGCGGCGGCGGTCAGCCAGCGCCGCGCGGCGCGCGGATGCACGAATTGCGTCATGAATTTTGTCTCCTATCGAACTCGCTTATTGCGGGTTTCTTCTTAAGGCTTTCGCGGATACTCAAAGTACGTAAATACGTACTATAGTTATAAAAACATAGAAAACGGATAGGAGACAAGCAAATGAAACGCTGGACGCAACGCCCGGAAGGATCCACCTGGGGCGACTTCGGGCCGGACGACGAACTGGGCCGGCTGAACCTGCTGACGGAAGAAAAGGTGTTGCAGGGGGTGCACGAAGTGCGCGCGGGCAAGGTGTTCTGCCTGTCGCTGCCGCTGGACCTGCCCGGCGGCAACGTGCTGAATCCGCGCCGCCATGCACCCACGCTCAAGCCCACGTTCCGCGAAGGCACGCCCTACCTGAATTTCGCGATGTCGCAGGTGCAGCCCGAGGCGGTCGACGTGCTGTCGGATGACCAGGTCACGCTGTCCATGCAGTACTCCACGCAGTGGGACGGCCTGTGCCACGTAGGCGCCCTCTTCGACATCCAGGGCGACGGCCAGGCCCGCCGCGTCTATTACAACGGCTACGCGGCCGGCGTCGACGTGTTCGGCGGCGCCGATCCCGACACGTCGGGCGACGCTTGCTGCCCGCCAGGCGGCTCGTATGCCCGCAAGCTGAGCATCAGCCGCTACGCCGAAAAAGGCATGCAGGGACGCGGCGTGCTGGTGGACCTGGCGCGCGCGTTCGGCCCCGGCCGCACATTGGTGGGCCACGAACAACTGCAGCGCGCCATGCGCGACCAGAACGTCGTCGTCGAGCCGGGCGACATGCTGGTGCTGCGCACGGGTTTCGCCGAACGCTTGGTGGACATGAACGGCCAGCCCGATCCGCACGTGCTGGAACAGACCGGCGCCGTGCTGGACGGCGCCGACGCGGCGCTGCTGGACTGGATCACCGCCAGCGGGGTCGCCGCCCTGTGCGCGGACAACTACGCCGTGGAGTCCTATCCCGCGCGCACATCCGGCCCCGGCCATTCGATCCTGCCGCTGCATCACCATTGCCTGTTCAAGCTGGGCGTGCCGCTGGCGGAACTCTGGTACCTGAAAGACCTGGCCGATTGGCTGCACTCGCAGGGCCGCAACCGCTTCCTGCTGACCGCTCCGCCCTTGCGCATGCCGGGCGCGGTGGGCTCCCCCGTGACGCCGATCGCCACGGTGTAAGCCATGTTCGTACCGACTTCGACGTTTTCCGGCCACCTCGACGCGCTGGCCGCGCGCCGCCCCGAGGCAAGCCTGCTGATCGACCAGGACCAGCGGATCAGCGCCGCGCAGTTGCGCGCGCAAAGCCGGGCACTGGCCGCGGGGCTCGCCCGCATCGGCGTGCGGCCTGGCCACCGCGTGGCCGTCTGGCTCCCCAACTGCGCGGCCTGGGTGGAATCTTTCCTGGCCTGCGCGCACCTGGGCGCGGTGGTGCTGGCCGTCAACACGCGCTTTCGCGCGCTGGAAGTGGCCGACATCCTGGGCCGCGGGCAAGCGGACTGGCTGGTGTTCTGGCCGGGCTTCAAGGGCATCGACTTCCAGGGCATTCTTGACGGCGTCGACCCCGCTCAATTGACGCGCCTGCAAGGCGTGGTGGCGCTGACCGGGGCAGACGAAGCCACCCCGGCCGCCGTCCCCGGCATACCGGTGCACCGCTATGCGGACCTGCTGGCCGCCGACACCCCGCCGCCCGCCCCGCACGGCAACGCCGGCGTGCTGTGCTTCACCACATCGGGCACCACGTCCAAACCCAAGTTCGTCCTGCATGACCAGCAGACCTTATTGCGCCACGGCGCGGCGGTCGCGCAGGCCTTCGGCTACGACGACGACAGCTGCGTGCTGGCCAGCGCGCCGTTTTGCGGCGCATTCGGCTTTGCGACGCTGGTGGGCGGCCTGGCGCAAGGCGTGCCTGTGGTCTGCGCGCCGGTGTTCAACGCCGCGGAATCGGCCCAGGCCGTCGCCCGCCATGCGGTCACCCATACGTACGCCAACAACGAGGCGCTGGTCGGCATGATGCAGGCCGCCCCGCTTGGCGCCTTCGCCTCGGCGCGCCTGTTCGGCTTCGCCAGTTTCACGCCCGCGCTGGACAACATGCTGGACCTGGCCCGCGAGGCCGGCGTGCCACTGACCGGCCTGTACGGGTCCAGCGAACTGATCGCGCTGGTGGCGGGCCAGCCGCGCGATCCGGCAGACGGCGATGTCTCGGCGCGCCATCAGCCCGGGGGCACGCTGATCTATCCCGACGCCCGCGTACGCGCCCGCGACCCCGAATCCGGGCAGGTGCTGCCGCACGGCCAATCCGGTGAAATCGAAATCCTGTCGCCCAGCCTGATGCAAGGCTATCTGGACAACCCCGAAGCCACGCGCCACGCCGTCACGGACGACGGCTATTTCAAGACGGGCGACCTGGGCTACACGCTGACGCCGCGCCAGTTCGTCTTTCAGACGCGCATGGGCGATTCCCTGCGGCTGTCGGGCTTTCTGGTGAACCCGGTTGAAATCGAGCAAGTGGTCGAGACCCTGCCCGGCGTGCGCGCCTGCCAGGTCGTAGGCGCCACGCGCCAGGGCAAGATCGTGCCATACGCCTTCGTGCTGCTGCACGAGGGCGCCACGGCCGATCCCGACGGCTGGACGGCCGCCTGCAAAGCTGCGATGGCGGGCTTCAAGGCGCCCGCGGGCTTCACCGTGCTGGACGCCTTCCCATCGGTCGAGAGCGCCAACTCGGTCAAGATCCAGAAGCACCGGCTGCGCGACATGGCAGACGCTATGCTCTCGGATCCTTCATCGCCGCCCGCCCCCTGACCATGTCCGCCCGCAAGCTCTTTTCGCACAGCCCCCAGCCGCTTTACCTGCAAGCGGCGGCGCTGTTCCGCAGCCATATCCAGAACCGCACCTGGCGGCCGGGCCAGCAGATCCCGCCGCTGGAATCGCTGATGGAAACCTATGGTATTTCGCGGGCGACCATCCGCCAGGCGTTCGGCCTGCTGGAGCAGGACGGGCTGATCCGGCGCTCGCGCGGGTCGGGCACGTTCGTCAACGCCGAACTGCCGGAAACGCCTACGCTGCTGATCCCCAAGACCTGGGCCGAAACCGTGGAACTGAGCAATCAGCTGGGCACGGTGTCGCTGGTGGAATCCAGCGCCGACTCGCCGCTGCCCGACACGCTGGGCATGCCCTGCGGGGCCGACCGCAGCGGCAGCTTCCAATACCTGCGCCGCGTGCACACCACGGAGGCGGGCCCCTTCTGCTATAGCGAGGTCTTCCTGGAAAGCGGCCTGTTCCGCAAGCATCGCGCCCGCATCCAGAAAAGCACCGTCGCGCCGGTGCTGGACCAGTTCTACGGCGCCCGCATCACCGAGGCCCGCCAGGTGCTGAACGTGATCGAGGCCGGCCAGGAGTCCGCGGAATCCTTGCAGATTCCGGTGTCGTCGCCCGTGGCCGAGTTGCGCCGCTATGCCTGCATCGATGGCCGCGTGGTGTATTTCGCGCGGCTGGAATTCCCGTTCCGCAAAGTGCGGATGGAATTCGACCTGCTGACCCAGCGTTGATCCCCCCGACCCCGACCGCCCAAGGAGCCTACCCCGCCACCACGCCCCCCGTTTCGCGGCCCGACCCAGACCCACATAGAGCGCGGCATCACGCCAATCAAGCGCCAGCAGGTTCCAGACAGATCCGGCACAAGAGGAGACAAACCATGGCTCACGCCAACACGCCCCGGATTTCATCGCATTGCCGCAGCACGCTTACCCGTTTGTTCACCACCACCGCCATTGCCGCGGGCATCGCCGCCGCCCTGGCCGCGCCTGCGCACGCGCAACCTGCCGCCGTCTCTGACGACGTCGTCCGGCTGGGCCTGATCCTGGACATGAGCGGCGTCTACGCCGACGTGACGGGCAAAGGCAGCGCCACCGCCGCCGAAATGGCGATCGCCGACTTCGGCGGCACGGTGCTGGGCAAGAAGATCGACCTGATGGTGGTGGACCACCAGAACAAGGCCGACATCGCCGCCGCCAAGGCGCGCGAATGGTACGACACCCAGAAGGTGGACGCGATCATGGACGTGGCGGGCTCGGCGCCCGCGCTCGCCGTGCTGGAAGTGGCCCGCGAAAAGAAGAAGATCGTCGTCTTCAGCGGCCCCGGCACCGAACGCATCACGAACGATTTGTGCTCGCCCTATTCCGTGCACTACACCTACGACACCTGGTCGCTGGCCAACACCACCGCGCGCGCCACCGTGGAGAAAGGCGGCAAGACCTGGTACTTCCTGACGGCGGACTACGCTTTCGGCCACACGCTGCAGGCCTCCGCCACCGAAGTCGTCAAGGCCAATGGCGGCACCGTGCTCGGCGCCTCGCGCCATCCGCTGGGATCCAGCGATTTCGCGTCCTACCTGCTTCAGGCCCAGGCCAGCAAAGCCCAAGTCGTCGGGCTGGCGAACGCGGGCGGCGACACCGTGAACGCCATCAAGGCCGCCAGCGAATTCGGCCTGACCAAGGGCGGCCAGAAAATGGCCGGCTTGCTCTTGTACATCAACGACATCCACGCCATCGGCCTGGAAGCCGCCGCCGGCCTGACCCTGACCGAGGCCTTCTACTGGGACATGAACGACCAGACCCGCGCCTGGTCGCAGCGCTACTACGACAAGCTCAAGAAGATGCCCAACATGAGCCAGGCGGGCACGTATTCGTCGGTGATGCACTACCTGAAGGCCGTGCAGGCAGCCGGCACCGACGAACCCGTGGCCGTCATGAAGCAGATGAAGTCCCTGCCCATCAACGACTTCTTCGCCACCAACGGCCGCATCCGCGAAGACGGCCGCATGGTGCACGACATGTACCTGTTCGAAGTCAAGCAGCCGTCTGAATCCAAACGGCCGTGGGACTACTACAAGCTGGTGGCGACGCTACCCGGCGACCAGGCGTTCATGCCCCTGTCGAAGTCTACCTGCCCGCTGGTGAAGAAGTAGGCGGCAGGCCAAGTGCGGGCGGTCGTGACCGCCCGCACCCTTCCTACGCCCCCGCCTACTCGTCCGAAGACGCCGCAATGGCTTCCTCCAGCATTTCCAGCCGGTCCTGGCCCCAGAACACCTCGCCCCGATACACGTAGGACGGCGAGCCGAACACGCCGGCCTGGACCGCTTCATCCGTGTTGCGGCGATACGTGGCCTCAATGTCCGGTGCGTCGGCTGCCGCCAGCAGGCTTGCGGCAGCCAGTCCCAGGTTCTCCATGACCCCGCGCAGAACGACGGGGTCGGAGATGTCCTGATCGTCCACCCATTCCGCCTTCAGGATCGCCTTGTATAGCGCCAGCACCGGCATGCGGGCACGATCGGCCGCGATGACGATGCGCGAGGCCAGCGACGCATCCGGGCACATGTGCGCCGGTTGCGGATTGACGTGGATGCCGAGCTTGGCGCACCAGCGCGCCAGCTCCGCCACGCGATAGGCCTGGCGCTCGGGCGAGCGCTGCCCAAGCAGCACGCCGCCGGTGCGCGCATAGACGTCGGGCAAGTCCACGGGCAGGTATCGGATCGCCGCTTGCTGGCGGGACGCCAGTGCTTCAAGCCGGTCGGCGCCCAGGTAGGCCCAGTCGGAATTCATCCAGAAGTAATAGTCGATTGTCTTCATGGGAGCCTCAGGTTCTTGCTGCCGCGGGCACGCGCAGGGCGGCAGGCGTGGCGGCCTCACCCTGCATGCGCCAGGCGCTGAAGAAAGCAACCACGCCCAGCGCGCTCAGGTACCAGACCACGTACTTCGGGTCGCCCCCGCCCTTGGCCAGCAGCCAGGTCGCCACGATCGGCGCCAGCCCGCCGCCGATGGCGCCCGACACCTGCACCGCCAGCGAAATGCCGGTGTACCGCACATGCGCGGGAAACTGGCTGGAGAACAAGGTGCCTTCGGGTCCGTACAAGCAAGCGTATACCAGCCCCACCGCCAGGCAAACCGCCACGATGATCCAGGCTTTATCGCCCGAGCCCAGCAGGTTGAAGAAGACCGGCGCGCAGATCAGGATGCCCACCGTGCCCGCCATGAACACCCACTTGTGGCCGATCTTGTCGCCCAGCACCCCGAACAGCGGCATCGTGAACAGGGCTAGCGCCGCCCCCCAGATCGTGGCGTCCAGCATGACGGAGCGCGGGATACCCAGCGTGCCGGTGGCGTAGGCCAGCGAAAACGTCACGACCGTGTAGAACCACGTCACCTCGGCCAGACGCGCGCCGACCACCACCAGCAACGCGCGCCGGTGGTGCTTGAGCACTTCGGCCACCGGCACCTCAACCTTGGCGCCTTTTTCCCGCATCTGCTCGAAGTCGGGCGACTCGGCCACCTTGACGCGGATGAACCAACCCACCAGCAACAGCACCACGCTGGCCAGGAACGGCAGGCGCCAGCCCCAGGACAGCATGTCCTCTTCGGGCAGCGCGGCCACGGCGCCCATCGCCAGCGACGACAGGATCAGCCCGGGCGCCACGCCGGCCTGCGGCAGGCTGCCGAAAAAGCCCTTCTTGCCTTCGGGCGCATGCTCCACCGCCATCAGCACTGCGCCGCCCCATTCGCCGCCCACTGCAATGCCTTGCAGAAAGCGCATGAGCACCAGCAGCACGGCGGCCCAATAGCCGATCTGCTCATACGAAGGGATCAGCCCGATGAGGATGGTGGGCACGCCCATCAGCAGCAAGGTGATCAGCAGCATGGACTTGCGGCCGATCTTGTCTCCATAGTGGCCGAAAATCACGCCGCCCAATGGCCGCGCGAAGAACCCCACGGAATACGTGGCAAACGCCGCCAGCGTGCCTGTCAGCGGGTCGAAGGCGGGAAAGAAGATCTTGTTGAAGATCAGTGCGGCAGCCGTGCCGTACAGGAAAAAGTCGTACCACTCGATCGTGGTGCCCATCATGCTGGCAAGGCCAGCCGTCACATAATCGCGGCGCGAGCGCGCAGCAGCAGGCTTGGTCGTCATCATCGTGACTCCCCTTGAAAAGGTCGTGATCGGATGCCAGCGAAATCAGGCTTGGGGCAGCGGCAGCGGCGCGATGCCGTGCGTTTGCCGGGCCCAGTAGTCGAAGGTCGCGCGCACGATCGAAGGCTTCAGCAGGTAGTCGTGCGCCTCGCGCGCCAGGGCGTCGTCTACCGGCGTCAACGGCCCGAACGCCTGGGCGCGGATCTGCATGCGCGCCGCACGCTCCAGATAGACCGACAGATACGTCGCTTCCTCGCAGGAGCCACCCGCCGTCAGATAACCGTGGTGCGCCAGGATGATGGCGCGCTTGCGTCCCAGCGCCTCGGAAATGATCACGCCCTCCTGGTCCGCGATCGGCACCCCCGGCCATTCACCCAGGAAGGCACAGTCGTCGTGCAGGGGTGTCATGTCCATCTGTGAAATGACCAGCGGCTGGCGCGCGGCGGCCAGCGCCGAGGCCCACGGCGAATGCGTGTGGATGATGGATTGCACGTCCGGGCGCGCTTCGTACACCCACAGATGGAAGCGCGTGGCCGGGTTGGGCATGCCGTCGCCCGTCAGGGTGTGCAGGTCGCGGTCGACTTCGATGAAGTCCGCCGGCGTCGCCTCGTCAAAGCCCAGGCCGAAGCGCAGGGTCCAGTACGCGCCCGGGCGCGCCGAGCGCACGCTGATCTGTCCCGCCAAGCCGGCTTCCTGCTCGGTCATCGCCAGGATGCGGCAGGCGTAGGCCATGGTTTCCTGGATGCTGCGCGGCACGGCCTGCAGATGGCGCGCCATTTCCTGCGTGGCACGAGTGTCGAAATACGATTTCTCTCGCAATGCGGTATTCATGGGTTCCCCTTGATGTCCTTGGCTTGCGGCGTCGAAGGACGCCTTGCAAGGTCAGGACAGTATGAAAACCACCGCGCAAACTAGCCATGCAGCCAGGCTCATAGCAGCTATTCGGAAGGCGGAACGGGGCGCCGGGGGTGCTGGGGTTGCTGGGGTTGGGCGTTACGCCGCCGCGATGCGGTGCGCGCACGCCAACAGTTCGGCCACCAGCGGCAAGGGCTGGCGCTGGGCCGGCGTGATCGCCACCACGCGGCGGCGCAGCACCGGGCTGCGGATGCCGACCTTGCGCAAGCCGTAGTCGGTCAGCAACTTTTCGGGGATGCGCGACGGCAGGATACAGGCGCCCACCCCCGAGGAAACCAGCTTGAGCATGGCGTCGATGGTCTCGGCCTCGGCCATGAACTCGGGCTGCAGCCCTGCGCTGTGGATCATCTTGCGCAAGGCGTAATGGGGCGGAAAGCCCACCAGCCGCAACGGCATGCCGCCCAGATCCACCGCGTCCGCCAGCGGCACGTCCCGGCGCACGATCAGGCACATCTCGTCGTCGAACAACGGGGTGGACGTCAGATTGTCCGAGGCCACCGCCGCGTCGTAGACAAAACCTACGTCGGCCTTGCCGCTTTCCACCAGAGCCACCACGTCGGGCGAACTGCGCCCCATCACGGACAGGTTCACGTGTTCGTGGCTGCTGACGAAGCTGGCCACGACGTCGGCCATGAAGTAGTAGCTGAGCGTGTGCACGGTGGCAAGGCGCACCGTGCCGTGGGTTACGCCTTCCTGCTGGCGCACGGCGTCAAGGACGCGGTCGATGTTCTGGTAGGCGGGCTGAATGCCCTCCAGCAGGCGGCTGCCCGCTACGGTCAGTTCCACGCCCCGGCCGGTACGCGTGAACAAGGGTTTGCCGACGTGTGCTTCCAGCGCCGCCAGTTGCCGGCTCAGGCCGGATTGCGTCTGGTCCAGGTCCTCGGCGGCGCGTGATAAGGACTTCAGCTCCGCGATCCGCAAGAAATAACGCAACTGCCGGTCCGGCGTGTCCATGGTGCTGCCCCTTGATTCTGGTCTGACGCGCTCGATTCGGCGCGGCTACAGTGTGCCCAAGGATGCCGTCCGGCACCACGGGGATTTGCGCTAAGGGCCTGAAAGCGTACCCTTGCAGCTTGCCTCTATGCCGGAAATCCGAATGTCCACCCCGATTGCCCGCCCCATTCCCGCCACCATCGCCGCCGTCGTCCGCGACGGCCACGTACTACTGGTGCGCCGCGCCAACCCGCCCGACGAGAACTGCTGGGCCTTTCCCGGCGGCAAGATCGACGCGGGCGAACGCATCGAGGCCGCCACGGCGCGCGAACTGCTGGAAGAAACCGGCGTGGTCGCCGAGCCGCTGCACGTATTCGATGCGGTAGACGTCTTCGACCGCGACGAAGCCGGCGCCCTGCGCCGCCACTTTATCCTGATCGCCGTGCTGTGCCGCTGGCAATCCGGCGAACCGGTCGCGGGCGACGATGCGCGCGACGCCCGCTGGATTGCCCTGGCGGACCTGGAAGGGCATGAACTGGCGACCAGCTTCGGCGTCGCCAGGCTGGCGCGCAAGGCGGCGGCACTGATGGCGGCGGTTTAAGCGGGTCGGGCAACCCGCGACCGTCTACACCCCACCCGCCATGGGCTTGGCCTTGATCCACAAAAACATCGGCAGCCGGGTCCATTGCTGCAGTTGCGCCGTCGGGGCGGCGTCCGGCCCGCGAAATGCATGCTCATGCCGTTGAGGGCGTCATGGCCCGGGGTGCTGGCCCACGAGATCCATTGATCGGCCACGGCGCGCCAATGCGCCTGGTCCGGTTGCGGGTCGCTCATGCGTGTTTCTCCACGATGCCCGACGATTGCCGGACTAAGGGTTAAGGCCTAAGGACAGGCCCTACTATATACAGCCCGGCAACCTCCTCCCCCCTGCCCCATGTTCGATGCTTACCTGTCCCGCTGGAACCTCGTGCCCGACGGCGCCCCCATCGTGACCCATGCCGCGCAACTGCTGCCCGTCACGCGCGACGGCGCGCCGGCCATGTTGAAGGTGTCAGTGGAAGAAGACGAACGCCAGGGCGGCGTGCTGATGACGTGGTGGGACGGTCAGGGCGCGGCCCGCGTGCTGGCGCACGACGACTGCGCCATCCTGCTGGAACGCGCCACCGGCACGCGCTCGCTGGCGGCCTACGCCCGCACGGGCCGCGACGACGAGGCCACGCGCATCCTTTGCCGCGTGCTCAAGGCGCTGCACGCCCCCCGCTCCAAACCGCTGCCGCCGCTGCGCAGCCTGGAGGAATGGTTCGTGGAATTGTGGCCCATGGCCCAGGCGCAAGGCGGCATCCTGGCGCACAGCGCCCGCCATGCCCGCGCGCTGCTGGACGATCCGCGCGACCTCGCGGTGCTGCATGGCGACGTCCACCACGACAATGTGCTGGACTTCGGCGCACGCGGCTGGCTGGTCATCGACCCCAAGCGGCTCTACGGCGAACGCGCGTTCGACTATGCCAACATCTTCTGCAACCCCGACCTGTCGGACCCCGTGCCCCCCGTAGCTATCGTGCCCGGCTGCTTCGAGCGGCGCCTGGACCTCATCGTGGCCGAGTCCGGCCTGGACCGCCGCCGCCTGCTGCAATGGATCGTGGCTTGGTGCGGGCTGTCGGCCGTCTGGTACCTGGGCGACGGCGACGATGCTGCGATCGACCTGAACATCGCACGCCAGGCGCAGGGGCTGCTGGACGCGGGCGCCTGAGGCCCTATGCCGCCGTGATCTGTTCGACATACCGCGTCGGCGACACCCCCGTCAGATTACGGAACATGTAGACGAATGCGCTGGCGCTGGCATAGCCCAGCGCGCGCGCCACGTTCACCACGGACTGCCCTTGCAGCAGCCGGCAGATCCCTTCGTCGATCCGCACCTGCAGGCGCCAATGGTGAAAGCTCATGCCGGTTTCGTCCTTCATGCGCCGCGCCAGCGTACGCGCGCTGGCGCCGATGCGCTCTCCCCATTGCTCCAGCGTGTCGTCGTTGCCCGGGGCCTGCAAGACCGCATCGCACACCTTGCGCAGCCGCCGGTCAAAAGGCAGCGGCAACTGGCGGTGCTGGCGTTCGGTATCGGCCAGCAGATTCAGCAGCAGCTCCGAACTGAGCCGCTGCACGGGCCCTTTGCGGGGCGGACCGTTCAGCGTCAGGATCAGCTCGCGCATCAGGGGGTTCACGTCCAGCGCGCAGGTCTCCTTCCAGAGCCATGGCGCCGCATCCGGCATGATGAACGCGGAACGCATGCTGACGCTGCCCACCATCTTCACCTCGTGGGTGACGCCGGCCGGAATCCATAGCGCGCGCATCGGCGCCAGCATCCAGGCGCCGTCCTCGGTCATGACGCGCATGATGCCCGTGGGGGAATACATCAGCTGGATACGCTCGTGCGAATGCGGCTGCTGGCGGGCGCCATTTTCGTAGTTGAACGACCGCGCGACCACGGCAGGCGCATCCTGGGGAAATTCACGCATTGGCAGGTTTTCGATATCAATGGGAAGGAAGTCGCCCATCCTGACAGTTATGTCCGTTTTTCGACATTTTCTGTCCAGCCGGAAGGGAACTTGCTTTTTATCATTAATGCAAATGATTCCCATTGTTTTCAATAAAAAATGAACGCCTCTGCGCTTGCTCCCGTCGCATTTCACCCACGCCTGCCCCGTTTGACGCTTGCCGCCGCGCTGCTGGCGCAAGCCTGCCTGGGCGCGGCCGCCCACGCCGATGACGCGCCGGTGCCGCAGTTGAGTCCCGTGCGGGTCAGCGGCACCGCCGATTCGCTGTCGGACCCCGGCCAGACGGAGGGTTCGCAGTCCTACACCGCCAACACCGTCACGCTTGGCAAGGGCGCGACGAACGTGCGCGACATTCCCAACTCGGTCTCGGTGGTGACGCGCCAGCGCATGGACGACCAGAACATGACCACCGTGCAGGACGCCCTGCGCGAGACGACCGGCGTCAGCGCCATGAGCTACGGCGACGGCACCGCGTACTTCACCGCGCGCGGCTACGAAACCGATGTCCAGTTCGACGGCGTGCCCGCCAACGGCGCGCTGCAATACCTGCCACAGTTCGATTTGGCGCTGTATGACCGGATAGAAGTGCTGCGCGGCCCAGCGGGCCTGTTGCAAGGCTTCGGCAGCCCGGCCGGCACCGTCAACCTGGTGCGCAAGCGCCCGTTGGACGCCTTCAGCCTGACCGGCAGCGTCATGGCCGGGTCCTGGAACAATTACCGCACCGAACTGGACGTGACCGGCCCCGTGACCGCCGACGGCCGGGTCCGCGCCCGGGCCGGCTTGGCCGCCCAGGACCGCGACTACTCGATGGACGAAGCCCATACGCGCCAGGGCCTGGTCTACGGTTCGCTGGAATTCGACCTGACCGCCAACACCTTGCTGACCCTGTCGGCGGCTTATCAGAAAACGCGCATGGCGCCCTTCGACTACGGCCTGTCGACCTATTCCAACGGCAAGTTCGTCGACGGCCCCCGCTCCGGCTTCTACGGCGTGGACTGGGCGCGCGGCGACACCGACCTGTCCGAGGTCTACGCGGAACTAAGCCACCGCTTCGCCAACGGCTGGACGGGCCAGGTGTCGATGAATTACCGGGCCACCGACCTGGACAGCAAGTACGGCTACGTTGACGGCCCGGTCGACCCCGCCACGGACCAAGCGGCCTATTGGCTGCAATTCCAGAAGGACCGCATCCGCTGGATGGGCCTGGACACGCACGCCTCCGGTCCCTTCACGCTGTTCGGCCGCACGCACACGGCGATGGTCGGCGCCAACTACGCAGAACGCAGACAGGACAGCCGATCGTCAGGCACGGGCATCGACAGCATCGATATCCACCACATCGATGTGCCGGAAGTGGATATCCCGTTCACGTCGGGCAACAACTCCAAATCCAGCCAGATGGGCGTGTATGGCCAGCTTAGTTTCAACGTGGCCGACCCGCTGACCCTGATCGCCGGCGGCCGCCAAAGCTGGTACCGCAACGCGACGCAGCCGGTACTGCCCGAGGCCGGCGACACCCGGCGCGACCCCGAGGTGCGCAAGTTCGTCCCCTACTTCGGCGCCGTGGCCCAGTTGAATTCGTGGCTGTCGGCGTATGCCAGCTACTCGGACGTATTCGCGTTTTCGGAAGCCTGGCAGATGACGGCCGACGGCAAACCCCTGGCCCCGCGCACCGGCAAGCAATACGAGATCGGCCTGAAAGGCCAGTTCCTGGACGGGGCCGCCAACGCGTCCCTGGCCTTGTTCCGGATCCGCGACAAGAACCGAGCCGTGCCCGACGACGCCAATCCCGGGCGGTATGTCGCCCAGGGCGAAGCGCAGAGCCAGGGCGTCGAAGCCGAAGTCACCGGCCGCCTGCTGCCCAACTGGGATGTATACGCCGGCTACACCTACCTGCAGACCCGCTACCTGTCTGACCCGACGCAGGAAGACCAGATCGTGAACCCGGAGTCGCCCAAGCACCTGTTCAAGGTCTGGACCACCTACCGCTTCACGCCCGACGTGTTGCCGGGCTGGCGCGTGGGCGCAGGCGCACGGGTGCAGAGCCGCACCAGCCGCAACAACACGTCGTGGCAGGGCGGCTATGCCGTGGTGGACGCGCAGGTCGGCTACCGCGTCAACCGCAACCTGGACGCGTCGATCACCGTGAACAACCTGTTCGACCGCAACTACTACAGCCGGGTGCCGTCCAGCTATTACAGCGTCTACGGCGAACCCCGCAATGTGATGCTGACCTTGCGCGCCACGTACTGACCGTCATTCAGGCTCCCGAAAGGATGAGGTAAGGTGTAGCCCCTTCACCCCTTATCTCTTCATTCCTGGAGTATCGAATGACCGGATTGTTCATCGTGGTGGCGGCGCTGGCATTTCTGATGCTGGCGGCGTATCGGGGCTACAGCGTGATCCTGTGCGCGCCCATCGCAGCCATGGGCGCGGTATTGCTGACGGATCCTTCCGCGCTGGCCCCCGTGTTTTCAGGCATTTTCATGGAGCGCATGGCCGGTTTCGCCAAGCTCTACTTCCCCGTGTTCTTGCTGGGCGCCGTGTTCGGCAAGTTGATCGAACTGTCGGGTTTTTCCCGCGCGATCGTGCAGGCGGTACTGCGCATGATCGGCGCGGAACGCGCCATTGTCGCCATCGTGCTGGTGTGCGCCGTGTTGACCTACGGCGGCGTATCGCTCTTCGTGGTGGTGTTCGCGGTGTATCCATTCGCCGCCGAGATGTTCCGCCAGGGCGGCATTCCGAAGCGGCTGATGCCGGGCGCCATCGCGCTCGGTGCGTTCACGTTCACGATGACGGCGCTGCCCGGCACGCCGCAGATCCAGAACATCATCCCCACGACCTTCTTCGAAACGACCACGTGGGCCGCGCCCTGGCTGGGCCTGATCGGCGCGGCGTTCACGCTGACGGCGGGTATCGCCTACCTGGAGTGGCGGCGCAAGCGCGCGGCGGCGGCCGGCGAGACCTACGGGACCGAACTGCGCAATGAACCGACGACGCCGCCCAGCGAACGCGACCACCACCCGCTCGTCGCCTTGCTGCCGCTGGTGGTGGTGGGCGTGGCCAACTTCCTGCTGACGCGCTGGATACCCGGCTGGTATCCCGCAGGCGCCGAGGTGAACCTGCCCGGCCTGCCCAAGCCGATGCCCGTGAACGCCGCCGACCAGGTCGCGCTGTGGGCGGTGATGGGCGCGTTGATCGCCGGCATCTTCACCATCCTGCTGTTCTCGTTTCGCAGCATCAAGGCGCACTTCGCCGAAGGCAGCAAAAGCGCCGTGTCGGGCGCGCTGCTGGCTTCCATGAACACTGCGGCCGAATACGGGTTCGGCGGCGTCATCGCGGCGTTGCCGGGCTTTCTGCTGGTGGCCGAGGCGCTGAAATCGATCCCCGACCCGCTGGTGGGCGAAGCCATCGCCGTGACCTCGTTGGCGGGCATCACCGGATCCGCCTCGGGCGGCATGAGCATCGCGTTGGCCGCCATGGCGCAGACCTTCATCGACGGCGCCGTTGCAGCAGGCATCCCGATGGACGTACTGCACCGGATCGCCGCCATGGCCAGCGGCGGCATGGACACGCTGCCGCACAACGGCGCGGTGATCACGCTGCTGGCCGTCACCGGCCTGACGCACCGTCAGTCCTACGGCGACATCTTCGCCATCACGTTGATATCGACCCTGTCGGTGTTCGTCGTGATCGCGGTGTACTACCTGACCGGCATCGTCTGATCGAAGGCCGTGGCGAACACGTCGGCCAGCCACTGCGTGAAGACGCGCACGCGGGCCGACACCTGCCGGTTTTGCGGGTATAGCACCGACACCGGCATGGGCGCGGGCGGCGCCTTGGGCAGCACGATCCGGAGGTGCCCCGCCGCCAGCTCGCGTTCCACCCGGTAGCGCGGCACCTGGGCCAGCCCCAGCCCCGCCAGCGCCGCGCCGGTGTAAAGCTCGGCCCCCGTCACGCTGATGACCGAGCCGGGACGCACCAGCACGTTGCGCCCGTCGACCATGAAGTCCAGCGCAATGCTGCGGCCGGTGGCGCTGGACAAGTAATCCACGGCGCGGTGGCCCGTCAGGTCGTCCACGCTGGCGGGCGTGCCGAAACGCGCCAGGTAGGCGGGGCTGGCCACCGTTACCTGCGGCATCAGGGCAATCTGCCGGCCCACCAGCGACGAATCCTGCAAGGCGCCCGCCCGCAGCACACAGTCCACGCCCTCGCGCACCATATCCACCAGGCGGTCGTCTTCGCCCAGGTGCAGGACGATGTCGGGATAGCGCTCGAGGAAACCCGGCAGCCCCGGCATTACGAAATACTTGGCCAGCGTGCCCTGGGCGTTGACGCGCAGCAGCCCCTTGGGCGCGGTATTCAGGAACGCGCCGTCGGCCTCTTCCAGGTCGGCCAACAGGCGCACGCAGCGCTGGTAATAGGCCTCGCCATCATGCGTCAGCCGCACCTGGCGCGTCGTACGTTCCAGCAAGCGCGCACCCAGGCGCTTTTCCATGCGTTTGATCAGGTTGGTGACCGTCGCGCGGGGAATCTGCAGGTCTTCGGCCGCCTGGGAAAAACTGCCGCGCTCCGCGATGCGGACAAACACCTGCATTTCCTGAAAACGATCCATGCCGATCCGCCAATTATTAATGTAAATGGAATTATGTTAGCGAATATAGGGTAATTATCTTCGGTTTGGAATAGTCCATTATGCGTCTCACCCCTTCCCTATCGGAGATCGCGCATGAACACCCAAGCTTCTCAATCGACCGCGCAACGCGTCGCCCTGGTCACGGGCGGATCCCGCGGCATCGGCGCCGCCATCGTGCGCCGCCTGGCCCGCGACGGCTTTGCGGTCGGCATCAACTACGCATCCAGCTCGGCCCACGCCGACGCGCTGGCCAACGAAATCTGGCAGGCCGGCGGCCGCGCCGTCGCGGTGCAAGCCGACGTGTCCAAGGCGGCCGATGTGCGCGCCCTGTTCGACAAGGTCGAATCCGAACTGGGCCGCATCAGCGCGCTGGTCAACAGCGCCGGCGTCCTGAAGGTGCAGCCGCTGGCCGACACCTCCGACGAGGACTACGCGCAGACCTTCGACATCAATACGCGCGGCACCTTCAACACCCTGCGCGAAGCCGCCACCCGGCTGGCCGATGGCGGCAGCATCGTCAACGTGTCCAGCACGACGATTGCGCTGAACCTGCCGGGCTATGCGGTCTACATCGCCAGCAAGGCTGCCGTGGAGAGCTTCACGCACGTGTTTTCCAAGGAACTGCGCGGCCGCCGGATCACCGTGAACGCCGTGGCCCCCGGCCCCGTCGCCACCGAGCTGTTCTTGAAGGGCAAGAGCCCCGAACTGATCGAGCACTTCGCCAAGATGCCGCCGCTGGAACGGCTGGGGCAGCCCGACGACATCGCGGGCGTGGTGTCGTTCCTGACGGGGCCGGACAGCGGCTGGGTCAATGGCCAGATCCTACGCGCCAACGGCGGCGTTGCCTGAACGGCCACGGCCCCCGGGGGGTTGGGCGCCCCGCCGATTTATTCCCGACTGGACTTATTCCATGAAAAAACCTTGTTTGTCGGGATGAACCGAACCCTCTAGGATGGCTTGCAACCCTGCCATTACGGAGACAAGCCCCCATGCACGCCCCGATCCCCGACTTTCCCCACAGCCGCATCGAACGCGACGAGCGCGGCGTCTACACCCTGCGTATCCACGACGCCAAAAGCCTGAACATCCTGGCCACGCCCGTGACGTTGGGACTGACGCAAGCGGTGCAGTGGATCGCCGCGCAGGCCGATGCGCGGGCGCTCGTCATTCGCGGCACCGGCGACCGCGCCTTTATCGGCGGCGCCAACATCTATGAAATGGCCGAATTGGATCCCGCCGGCGGCCGCGCATTCATCACCCGCTTGCGCGAGCTGTGCGAAGCCGTGCGCAACGTGCCGGTTCCCACCATTGCCCGCATTCCCGGCTTCTGCCTGGGCGCCGGCATGGAGCTGGCTGCCGCCTGCGACATCCGCCTGGGTTCGCGCGATGGCGTGTTCGGCATGCCCGAGGTGCGCGTCGGCATTCCGTCGGTGATCCATGCCGTGCTGCTACCTGCGCTGATCGGCCCCGGCGCGACCAATTGGCTGTTGCTGACCGGTGAAAATGTCGACGCCGAGCAAGCCCTGCGCTGGGGCTTCCTGCAGTTCCTGTGCGACGCCGGCGAACTGGACGCGCTGGTGGAGCGCACGGTTGGCCCCATCGCCGCCAGCGGCCCGCGCGCCGTGGCCTCGCAGAAGGCGCTGCTGCGCTACTGGGAAACGTCGACGGTCGAAGCCGGCCTGGACCGCAGCGTCGACGCCTTCGGCGCCGCTTTCACCACCGACGAACCCCGCCAATACATGGCGCCGTTCCTGGCCCGCAAGCACAAGCGGGACGGCCAATGAGTCCGGCGCAAGCAAGCGGTCCGCTGACCGGCGTGCGGGTCATCGACATGACCTCGGTCGGCATGGGGCCCTACGCCACGCAGATCCTGGGCGACATGGGCGCGGACATCATCAAGGTGGAAGCGCCCGAAGGGGACGTCTTTCGCGCATCCGCGCCTGCCGCCTCGCCCGGCATGGGCGCGGTCTACCTGAACCTGAACCGCAACAAGCGCAGCATCACCCTGAACGCCAAAGACCCGGCTGACCTGCAGCGGCTGCTGGCGCTGGCGGATGGCGCCGACGTATTCATCTCGAACGTGCGGCCCCGCGCGCTGGCGCGTGCCGGTCTTGACGCGGCCACGCTGTGCGCTCGCAATCCCCGCCTGATCTATTGTTCGGCGGTGGGCTTCGGCCAAGACGGCCCTTACGCCGCCAAGCCCGCCTTCGACGACATCATCCAGGCCATGAGCGGCCTGGCCGATCTGCAGGGCCGCAACACCGGCGCCCCCGCCTACATCAACACCATCCTGGCCGACAAGGTGGCGGGCCTGACGCTGGCCTACGCCATCCCCATGGCCCTGTACGAACGCGAAAAGTCCGGCCGCGGCCAGGCGATCGAAGTGCCGATGTTCGAGACGCTGGTGTCCTTCACGCTGATCGAGCACATGGGCGGGCGCACCTTCGACCCGGCGCTTGGCGAGATGGGCTACAGCCGGGTGTTGTCGTCTGAACGCAGGCCCTACCGCACGCTGGACGGCTACATCGCGCTGTTGCCCTATACCGATGCGCAATGGCAGCGCTTCTTCAGCCTGTCGGGGCGCGGCGATCTGGCGGCCGACCCGCGCTATCTCAGCCCGCAAACCCGCGGCCGCAACTTCGATACGCTGTATCAGCACCTGGCCGGCATCGTGGCGCTGCGCAGCACCGCCGACTGGCTGGCGCTGCTGGCCGACGCCGACATCCCGCATTCCCCCGTGAACACGCCTGAAGCCCTGTTCGACGACCCTCATCTGGCGGCCACCGGCTTCTTCCAGCGCGTGGAGCATCCGACGGAAGGAACGTTGACCGCCACCTCGATCCCGGTGCGGTTCTCGCGCACGCCGGGCGCGTTGCGCCGGCCGGCGCCACGGCAGGACGCGGATCGGGATATGCTCGACGCTGGCGGCTAAGCCCACCCCGGGCGGCCGCGCCCTGCCCGCCCGACCATGAACATCACTCTCAAGCAGCTGCGCGTGTTCTGCGCGCTTTATGAACTGCGCAGCTTCACCGCCGCGGCGCGCGCCGCCTTCGTCACCCAGTCCGCCGTCAGCAAGCTGTGCGCCGAGCTCGAGGCCGAAGTGGGCCAGCCGCTTTTCGAACGGTCCACCCGCAACGTGACGCCCTGCGAAGGCGCCGCCGACTTCTACGCCTACGCCCAGGAGATCCTGGGCACGGTGCGCGCGGCGGAACGCAGCATGTCCGGCCTGCGCACGCTGGAGCGCGGAGTGGTGGGCGTGGCCAGTTCGCCGATGATGATGGTGGGCCTGCTGGGCGACGTGATCACGCGCTATCACCGCCTGCACGCCGGCGTGAAGCTCGAACTCTACGAGCTGAATACGGACGACACGCTGGAACACGTCCGCCATGGCCGCGCCGATTTCGGCATCGTGTCGACGCAGGCGCACGGCGAAGGGCTGGAGGCGCGCGTCATCTACCGCGATTCCATGTACGCCGTATGCGCCCCGTCCCACCCGCTGGCGCGGCGCGCCCGCGTGCGCTGGGCCGACCTGGCGGCGCATGACCACATCACGCTGCGCAATGTCTACAGCGTGCGCCGCGCCGTCGACCACATCAGCGGCGAACTCGACTTGGAATTCCATTCCGGCATCGAAGCCGGCATGCTGACTTCCGTGCTGAACCTGGTGCGCGCCGGGCTGGGCATCACCATCGTGCCGGGCTACGTGTGCGCATTCGCGCGGCTGCTCGGCCTGCATGCGGTGGCCATCCAGGACGGCCCCCAGCGCCGCCATGAGCTGTCGCTGATCCAGCGCCGCAGCACCCGGCTGTCGCTGGCCGCCAAGACCTTCCTGGACGAACTGGAAGCCACGCTCCACGCCCGCGAAGCTTCGCCCGACCCCACCGCTTTCCTGGACGACAGGCCGATTCATCCGGATACGGAATAGGTCTATGAAAATTAGTCCCTTGTTGAGATAAGCCGGCCAGACGCATCATGCCGCATGGCCCAGACGCCGCGTGCCGTGGCGTCTGGGCAAGAACAAGACAGGAGACTTCAATGACCCGAATTCCGCACCCGGTGCGCCGGCGCTTGCTGGCAGCCGCCTGCGCAGGCTTCACCCTGGCGGCAAGCGGCACGGCCGTCCACGCCGCCGATGCCTATCCCAACAAGCCCATCACGATCGTGGTGCCGTTTTCGCCCGGCAGCGCCACCGACACCAGCGCCCGCATCCTGTCGGAAAAGCTGGGTCCGCGCCTGGGCGTGCCCATCGTCATCGAAAACAAGCCCGGCGCCTCCGGCACGATCGGTTCCGTTACAGCCGCCCGCGCGCCCGCAGACGGCTATACGCTGGTGCTGACCAGCAGTTCGACGCATTCGGCCACGCCCGCGCTGTTCCGCAAGCTGCCCTATGACCCGACCGGGGATTTCATCCACGTGATCCGGATCGCGACGATTCCGATGATGCTGGTGGTGCGCGCGGATTCCCCCTACACCTCGGTCACCAAGCTGGTCCAGGCAACCCAGGGACGCCCACTGAACTATGCCTACGGGTCGCCCACCAGCCAGATCGCGGGCGCCACCTTCAACACCGTGGCCGGCGCTGCCGCCAATGGCGTGCCCTACAAGAGCCAGCCGCCCGCCGTGACGGACCTGCTGGGCGGGCATGTGGACTATCTGTTTGCCGACCAGTCCGTCGTGACGGCCTTCATGCACAGCGGCAAGCTGACGGGCATTGCCTTCACCGGCCAAAGCCGCGCCAAGGACTTTCCGAATGTGCCGACGCTGGCCGAAGCGGGCTACAAGAATTTCGACCTGGTGGTGTGGGTCGGCGTGGCCGCGCCCGCGGGTACCCCGGCCCCCGTGGTTGAACGGTTGAACGGCGAAATCGCCCGCATCCTGAGCGAGCCCGACACCGTGGCGAAATTCGACGCGCTGGGCATGCAGGTCGCGCCCAATTCCGCGGCCGAGCACAAGGCGTTCGCTGAATCGCAACGCCAGATCTGGACGCAACGCGCCATCGACGCCAAGATCGAACCGCAGTAAGCCTTGCGCGGGCGCCCCTCCCCGGGCGCCCCCCTGTCACGTCAGAATCGGTATTGCGCCGTGGCCACCACGGTGCGCGGTTCACCCACCTGGATCTGGCCGGCGCTGGTGGCCGACCCGTAATAGGTCTTGTCGGTGATGTTGCGCACGGCCAGGCGCCAATCCCAATGGCCCATGCGGTAGCCCAGCATCGCGTCCCAGCGGGCGTAGCCCGGCAGCGTCGTCAGGTTGGTGTTGTCGGCGTAGCGCTCGCCCACGAAGGTCAGGCCGGTTTCGCCGTACAGCCCTTCAGCCGGCTTGTAGGTCAGGAAGACGCTGCCGTTGCGCCGCGCCACGTTGCTGACCCGGTTGCCGGCCAGACCGTTGTTGTCTTCCACGATAGACGCGTTCTGCAAGCCCACGCCGCCGCGCAGATACCAATTGCCCGTCAGGCGGCCTGCCGCCGTCAGCTCGATCCCGCGCGAACGTTGTTTGCCAGTCAGCAGCACGATGGTCGGATCGTTGGGATCCGTCGTGCGGCGGTTGTAGAGCTCCAGCTGATACAGCGCCAGGGTGGTGCTGAGCTGCCCGTCCAGCCAATCGCTCTTGACCCCCACTTCCGTCTGGCGCGTGTGCTCCGGGTCCAGGTCGTTGGTGTTGCCGCGCGCGTTCGGCGTGATGCCGATCGTGCCGCCGCCGGTGGGCGAAAACGTCTTGCTGTACGACGCATACAGGGAATGGTCGCGCACGGGCGTCCACACCACCCCCACCCGCGGACTGACGCCGCTGCTGTCATGCGAGGCCGACGCGTCCAGCAGGCGGTTGGTGGAGTCGATGCTGAAGCGGTCCATCCGCACGCCCATCAGCACTTGCCAGGCGTCGTTCAGCTTGATCTGGTCCTGCACGTAGTAGCCCTGGCTCTTCACCTTGTGGCGCGCATCGCTGTTGATCGCCATCCGGCCGTTGTGCTGCTGGGACAGGTCGGGGTCGTACAGGTCCAGCGACGGCACGGGCTGCGCCCCCGGACCGCTGGTGGCGGCCGAATACAAGGTGGGCGACCGGTCCTGATGCGCAAGTTCAATGCCGAACAACACCCGGTGCTCGATGCCGCCCGTGCGGAACAGGCCTTCCGTTTCCAGGTTATTGGTGATGTTGCGCGTCGTCAGGTCCTGCTGCCAGCGCGTGCGCACGACCTTGCCGGTTGCGGCGTTGTAACCCGTCAGGTAGGTGTTGTCGAAGTCGCTGTCCAGCTTGAAGACGCCCAGCGTGTAGCGCAACTGCCAGTCGGGCGCCAGCGTATACGCCAGGCGCGAGCGGAAGGACTGCGCGCGGTCGTCGATGTAGTCGCGGTCCGGGTCGCCGTAGACGGTGCTGCGGCCCACGTCTGCGGGCCGGCCGTTCACGCTGGGGATGCCGCGGTCGGGCGTGCGGTCATAGCGGCTGTATTCGTACTGCACCAGCCAGTCCAGGTTCGGCGTGATGCGCCAGTTGATGGCGGGCGCCACCAGTTGGCGGGTGCCGCCGATCTTGTGGCGAAAGCTGTTGGTGTCTTCCTGCCCCACGTTCAGCCGCACGCTGACGTTGTCCGACGGGTCGGCGCTCAGGTCGCCGTAGACGCTGCGCAAGTCCCAGCTTCCCGTTTGTGCCTGGATGGAGGATTCGCGGCCGGGCTGTGGCGCCTTGCTGACGCGGTTGACGATGCCGCCCTGGCTGCCCCGCCCGTACAGCACGGCGGCGGGGCCCTTCAGCACTTCGATGCGTTCGATGTTGTGCAGGTCGCGCACGTACTGGCTGTCGTCTCGGATCCCGTCCAGATAGAAGTCGTTGCTGGCGTCGAAGCCGCGGATGCGCACCGAGTCGAAACGGGTGTCTTGCGCGCTGGACACGTTGGGCATGCCGGACAGCGCGTCGCTGATGGTCGTGACGCCGTAAGTCTGCACGTTCTCGACCTTGACCGTGTCGATGGTCTGGGGCACGTAGCGGGCCGGCGTCTGGGTGCGCGTGGCGGTGGTCACCTCCAGTACGCGGGGGTCATCGGCGCTGACGCCTTCGACACTGATCGCGGGCAGCTGGGCGGTCTGGGCCATCGCCTGCGGGATCGCGGACGACAGGGCTAGCGCGACGCCCAGGGACAGGGAGCGCGGGACAAACGGGGACAACATCGCAACGCCTTATTCAGATAAATGAAAGGCGCGATGCTATCGAGAACCAATCCTATTTACAAATGAGAATTGTTATACGTTGCCGGCACGCAACACCGTCATCCGAACGCATGAGCGCGGGCCGCCCCCTCGTCGTTTCGCGCATCGCCCCGATCCTCGCGAATTTGCGTGGGTCCTCATCCGTTGCGCCGATGCGCCCCTCGCCCGAGCGGCCGATCCGGCGCCTCAATCCGCAAGACTTTTGCATTGTTCGCTCGCGCTTTTGACTTACGGACAAGTCTGGCCACTCGAACGAGGTTTGCATGAGACGACAGCCGGAAGCTCTGTATTAGGCTGACCCGGCAGTACTCCGACTCACCTTGATCGATTGGACGAAAGCACATGAATCAACTCATTCATCCAGACTGCCACCCCTTTACCGCAGCGGGCAACATGAAGCAGATTTCAGCGTTTTACGAGGAGGGACGTCGTGTCATGTGGATGATGCTCCGGGCGCAGCCCCGGCCCTGCTTTAACCACGAACTCATCGACGAAATCATGACCCTGGCGCGGGCCGCCAAGGATTCGGGCCTGCCCATCGACTTCTGGGTGACGGGCTCGCTGGTGCCCCAGATCTACAACGTGGGCGGCGACCTCAACTTCTTCGCCGAGGCGATCCGGACCGGCAAGCGCGAAGCCTTGCGGGCCTATGCGCGGGCATGCGTGGATTGCGTGCATGCGGCCTCACGCGGGTTCGATACGGGCGCCATATCGCTGGCCATGATCGAGGGCACGGCGTTGGGCGGCGGCTTCGAGGCCGCCCTGGCCCACCACTTTGTGCTGGCGCAGAACAACGCCCGCATGGGCTTCCCGGAAATGGCGTTCAACCTGTTTCCCGGCATGGGCGGCTATTCGCTGGTGGCGCGCCGCTCCGGCATGAAGCTGGCCGAAGACCTGATCAGCACGGGCGAATCGCATACCGCCGAATGGTTCCACGGCAAGGGGCTGGTCGACGCGCTGTTCGAGCCGGGCGACGCCTACCGCGCCACGCGCACCTTTATCGACGTGATGCGCCCCAAGCTCAACGGCATGCGGGCCATGCTGCGCGCGCGCCAGCGGGTGCTGAACCTGTCGCGCTCTGAACTGATGGACATCACCGAGGACTGGGTCGAAGCCGCTTTCGCGATCGATCCGAAGGACCGCGCCTACATGGAACGCCTGGTCATGGCGCAGAACCGGCGCACGGCCTCCAGCGCCGACGCAACGCAGGAAGCCACCATGCACTGATCCGCCACGGGCGGACGCCGGCTGTATCAGGCGATCAGATGCAGTCGGCGGCGCTGGGCCAGCCAGGTCGAAAACTCGCTCGCGGGCATGGGCTTGGCATACAGGTAGCCTTGCTTGGCATCCACGCCCAGCGTGTCCAGGAACGCGGTTTCTTCCGACGTTTCCACCCCTTCGGCGATCACCTTCAGTTCCAGCGTGCGCGCCACGGCCACGATGGCCCGCGCCAGCGCCTGCGACACCGGGTTCTCGTTCACGCCGCGCACGAAGCTGGCGTCCAGTTTGATGGCATCCAACGGAATGCGGGCCAGCTGCGACAGCGACGAATAGCCGGTGCCGAAATCGTCCAGATGCACGCGCGCGCCCAATTGGCGGAACTGCTTGATCAGGTCGATAGCCGCGACTTCGTCTTCGATCAGGCAGCTTTCCGTCAGCTCGATGTCCAGCAGGCACGGGTCCAGGTCGGCGTCGCCGATGGCGCTCATGAAGTCGCTGACCACGCCCTTGTCGTCCAATTGCCGCGCCGACATGTTGATCGCGATCCGGATGTTCAGGCCTTCGCGCTTCCAGGCGGCCGCCTGGCGGGCGGCCTCGCGCATCACCCACACGCCCAGCGGCGAGATCAGGCCGGATTCCTCGGCGTACGGGATGAAGACGCTGGGGCAGACCATGCCGCGTTCCGGCGAACGCCAGCGCAGCAGGGCTTCCACGCCGTCGACCTCACCGGTCCGCCCGACGAGCTTGGGCTGGTAGTACAGCATGAGGTGGTTCTCGGCCAGCGCCTTGCGCAGGTTCGTGTCCAGCCACACGTAGTCCGCATTGCGGCGGTCCATGTCGGGCTGGAATACGCGGTAGGTATGGCGCCCCGCTTCCTTGGCCACATACATGGCAATGTCGGCGCTGCGCACCACGCTATCCAGGTCGGCGCCGTGGTCCGGGTACATTGCGATGCCGATCGAGCAACTGGTGTAGACCTCGATAAGCCCCTGGCGGAAAGGTTCGCGCAGGCGTTCGATGATGCGCTCGGCGGTGGCTTCCAGCTCCCAGGCCTGCGCCTGTTCCTGCAGCACGATGAATTCGTCGCCGCCCAGCCGGGCCAGCGTCTGGCCTTCGGACAGGCAGGTCGAGATTGCCACCGACACGGCCTTGAGCAGGCGGTCGCCGAAGCCGTGGCCGTAGTGGTCGTTGATGCGCTTGAAATTGTCCAGGTCCAGGAACAGGACGCCGCCCCGCCCTTCCTTGCCGGCCGCCAGCGCCGCCTTCAGCCGCGACGTGATGGCGTGGCGGTTGGGCAGGTTGGTCAGCATGTCGGTATTGGCCAGCACGCGCAGGCGCTCCTGCGCCTGGCGTTCTTCGGTGATGTCGGTGCCCGAGCAGATCAGGTACACGCGCTTTTCGCCGCTGCCGCTGGTGACGAACTTATTGCGGAACAGGAATAGCCGGGGGCCCTTGACCGTATTGATCAGCCGTTCGGCCTCATAGGACTGCCCGCGTTTGTAGAATTCCGCGATATTGCGGCGCGAGGCCATGGCTTCTTCGCGCGTCATGAACATCTCGAACACGCTGCGGCCGACGATGTCCTGTTCGCGCTTGCCGGTGTATTCCTCGCTCAATTTGTTAAAGCGCTGCACGCGGCCGTTCTGGTCCACGATGACGATTACCGAGTTGGCTTCGGACACTACGGTTTCGGCAAACGACAGGCCTTCGACCAGGTCCTTGGCGACGGATTCGGTGTCGGAATGCGCCGATGCGGTGCCGGCCCATTCGTTGGGGTTGATCTTGCGGCCCACCAGATGCAGCCGCAGCAGATCCCCGTATAGCGAGATATCGATGCGCATGCTGGACGTGATGCCCGTCAGCGACCGGATGGCGTCGGCCTGCTCCGGACGCAGCGCCATTGCGATATTGGTCGCTCCTTTGACGGCGGAAAGCTCAAAGGCGTCGCTATCGGCGGCTAGCCGCCAATATGGGCTGTGCGTACCGAAATGCGTATGCAGGATCGACTTTTCGTCCTGATTCTCTGTCATCGTGGTATCCCCCCACTGTCCTAAGGCCTGCCACACTAAAAGTAGGCGCCTTTAGTATGACCAGTCGTAGCTGGACCGAAAAGTACATTACGGCCTAGCCTGGGGCGGGGTCAACACCTATGTGCGGCGCGTCAAACGCTGTATTGCGGATTGTTTCACCGACTATCACGGGCGTGTGGGAAACCTTATCCCTTTCAACACCTTTAATGCGCCGCCACGTCCCAGCGCGCATGCCTTGTTGCGCCGGATGGCATCGCAACGCACAAACAAAATCGCCGAAGATTCCATGAAGAAATCTTCGGCGTGTCGCGTAAAAGGCGCAACCCGGCGGATCAACCCGACGGATCAGTCCCCCTTCACCCCGGCTTCGTCGATCACCTTGGTCCAGCGGGCCAGTTCGGCCGACACGCGGGCGCTGGCGTCGGCAGGCGTGGTCCAGGTGGCGATGGCGCCCTGGTTCAGCAGCGATGCCTTCACTTCCGGCTTGGCCAGGATCTTCTTGAGTTCACCGTTCAGGCGGTCGATGACCGGCGCCGGCGTATTGGCGGGCGCCACGATGCCGAACATCGAGCTGACCTCGAAGTCCTTCAGGCCCGCCTCGGCGGCGGTCGGCACGTCCGGCAGCGCGTCCACGCGCACCGGCGAGGTCACCGCCAGCGCGCGCAACTTGCCCGCCTTGATATTGCCCTGCGCGGCCGGCACGGTTTCGATCATGCTGAGCACTTGGCCGCCCATCAGGTCGGTCATGGCTGGGCCACTGCCCTTGTAGGGCACGTGCAGGATGTCAACGCCCGCCGTGCGCTTGAACATTTCGCCGGCCAGATGCTGGGGCGAGCCGTTGCCGGCCGAGGCCATGGTCATGTAGCCCGGCTTGGACTTGGCCAGCGCGATGAATTCCGACAGCGTCTTGGCCTGCACCGACGGGTTCACGACGAACACCAGCGGCACCGAGCCCACGATGGACACCGGCGCAAAGCTCTTTTCCACGTCATAGGTGACGCGGCCGCGGTACAGGGCGGCGTTGATGGAATGGCTGGTCAGCGCGCCCATCAACAAGGTGTAGCCGTCGGGCTGCGCCTTGGCGACCTGGTCCGCGCCGATGTTGCCGGCAGCGCCCGCACGGTTCTCCACGATCACCGACTGGCCCAGTGCGCCCGTCAGTTCCTGCGCCAGCACGCGGCCGATCACGTCGGTCGCGCCTCCGGGCGGATACGGGACGATCAGGCGGATGGGCTTGTCCGGGTACGCGTCGGCCGACAGCGCCGGGGCGGAAACGCCGGCACAGAGGGCCAGCAGGGAAAGCAGGACGGCACGGCGCGGCCGCAGACGCAGGTCTGACATTGAGGTCTCTCCAGCCGGGATGAGTATAGGAATGGACGGACGCCCGGCTCGTCAACGGCGCCAGTGTAGGAGTCCGAACTTGATAGAAGAATCAGAATTTTTCTATCGACTGATCTGAAATACAGATCAATATATCGGCGCGCATAAAGCGCTTGCGGGATGCTTCAATGGGTAGCTATGATCTTGACCCTGGATTATCAATAATATTATCGGGACTGAAAATGACGGACGAGACGAAAGGCGGCAAGCCCGCAGCGGGGCCTTTTGACAGCGACAGCGCCACCGCGCAGGGCGTGGCCCGCGGGCTGACGAACTACGGCGACAAGGGTTTCTCGCTGTTCCTGCGCAAGGCCTTCATCAAGGGAGCCGGTCTTTCCGACGACGCACTGGCCCGTCCGATCATCGGCATCGTCAACACGGGCAGCAGCTACAACCCGTGCCACGGCAACGCGCCCCAGCTGATCGAAGCGGTCAAGCGCGGCGTGATGCTGGCCGGCGGCCTGCCGATGGACTTCCCGACCATCTCGGTGCACGAAAGCTTCTCGCAGCCGACCAGCATGTACCTGCGCAACCTCATGTCCATGGACACCGAAGAGATGATCCGCGCGCAGCCCATGGACGCCGTGGTGCTGATCGGCGGCTGCGACAAGACCGTGCCGGCCCAGTTGATGGGCGCCGCCTCGGCCGGCGTGCCCGCCATCCAGCTGGTCACGGGCTCGATGCTGACCGGATCGCACCGCGGCGAACGCGTCGGCGCCTGCACCGATTGCCGCCGTTACTGGGGCCGTTACCGCGCCGACGAAATCGACGCGCCCGAAATCGCCGACGTGAACAACCAGCTGGTCGCCAGCGTGGGCACCTGTTCCGTGATGGGCACGGCCAGCACCATGGCCTGCATCACCGAAGCGCTGGGCATGATGGTGGCGGGCGGCGCATCCGCCCCGGCCGTCACTGCCGACCGCGTACGCGTGGCCGAACGGACCGGCGCCACGGCGGTCGCCATGGCCGCGTCCCGGCTGACGCCCGACCAGATCATCAATGGCAAGTCCATCGAAAACGCCTTGCGCGTGCTGCTGTCGATCGGCGGGTCCACCAACGGCATCGTCCACCTGACCGCCATCGCCGGCCGCCTCGGCATCGATATCGACCTGGCGGGCCTGGACCGCATCAGCCGCGAAACCCCCGTGCTGGTCGACCTGAAACCGTCGGGCCAGCACTATATGGAAGATTTCCACGACGCCGGCGGCATGCTCGCGCTGCTGCGCGAACTGCGGCCCTACCTGCACCTGGACGTCATGACCGTGTCCGGCCGCACGCTGGGCCAGGAATTGGACGACGCCCCCGCGCCCTTCACGCAGGACGTGATCCGCACTGCCGCGTCGCCCATCTACCCCGTGGGCGGCCTGGCCGTGCTGCGCGGGAACCTGGCCCCGGGCGGCGCCATCATCAAGCAATCCGCCGCCAACCCCAAGCTGATGGAGCACGAGGGCCGCGCGGTGGTGTTCGAAGACGCCGAAGACATGGCGCGGCGCATCGACGACGACGCGCTGGACGTGACCGCCGACGACATCCTGGTGCTCAAGCGCATCGGCCCGACCGGCGCGCCCGGCATGCCGGAAGCCGGCTACATGCCGATCCCGAAAAAACTGGCGCGCGCGGGCGTCAAGGACATGGTGCGTATTTCGGACGGCCGCATGAGCGGCACGGCGGCAGGCACCATCGTGCTGCACGTCACGCCCGAGGCCGCCATTGGCGGGCCGCTGGCTTACGTGCAAAATGGCGACCGCATCCGCTTGTCGGTGGCCCAGCGTGAAATCGCGCTGCTGGTGGACGATGCCGAACTGGCGCGCCGCGCCGCGGCCCAGCCCATCACCCGGCCCACCGCCGATCGCGGCTACCGCAAGCTGTTCCTGCAAACCGTGACGCAGGCCGACCAGGGCGTCGATTTCGACTTCCTGCGCGCCGGCGTCACCCATGACACCGTGCCGAAGAAGTAACGCTGCCCCATGAACGCCATCACGCCCGACGCCCTGCAAGCAGAGGCCCCTGACGCCACGCAGACCGCGGTGGCCGCCCTGGAAGAAGATATCGTCTTCGGCCGGCTGCACCCGCGCGAACGCCTGACCGAGGACGAGCTGATGGCGCGCTTCGCCATGAAGCGCCATGCCGTGCGGCAGGTGCTGGCGGAGCTGGAACTCTTGGGCGTGGTCGAGAAAAAGCGCAATATCGGCGCCGTCGTGCGGGCGTTTTCCACCCGCGAAGTGATGGAGCTGTATGCGCTGCGCGAGGTCCTGGAGGTGCATGCCGCCAGCCAGATGCCGCTGCCCGTGCCCGAAGCGCGGCTGGCGGCACTGGTGGCGGTGCAGCGCGAGCACGATGCGGCGGTGGCCGATGGCGACGCGCGCCGCGTGTTTCGCAGCAACCAGCGGTTCCACCGCGAGTTCTTCGGGCTGCTGGACAACGCCGTGCTGGGCCAGGCCATCGAGGAATACGCCCGGCGCACCCACCCCATCCGCTTCGGCACGCTGGTGGCCGCCGGCTACCGCGAGCGCGCCCGCCAGGAACATTGGGCCATGATCCAGGCGCTGCGTGACGGCGACCGGGCGGCCCTGATGACGGTGTGCCGCGACCACCTGCTGCCATCGCGCGACGCCTACCTGGCCTCGGAACAGGTGCGGCCGGCGCGCTAGCCCGGCACGCCGCTACCGCTGCGCCGCCCTGCCCGTCCTATTTGAACGGATTGGAATCGGCCCCGTAGGCGCCGGCACCCGCGCCCCCGCCCACTTCCAGCGATACCGAACTGGGGTCGACTGTCGGCGCGTCGCTCTTGTAGTGCATCACCATGCCCGGGAACGCCATGACCGCGGCGACCATCAGCAACTGGATCACGATGAACGGCACCGAGCCCCAATAGATCTGCCCCGTGGTGACGGGTTCGATCATCTTTCCCGTGACCCGGTCCTTGTAGCGGTCCCGCGGCGCCACGGACCGCAGGTAGAACAGCGCGAAGCCGAACGGCGGATGCATGAACGACGTCTGCATGTTGACGGCCAGGATCACGCCGAACCAGATCAGGTCGATACCCAGCTTGTCGGCCACCGGCCCAAGCAGGGGCACGATGATGAACGCCAGTTCGAAGAAGTCCAGGAAGAAGGCCAGCACGAAAGTCAGGATGCTGACGACGATCAAAAAGCCCCACTGTCCGCCGGGCAAGCCGGTCAACAGATGTTCGACCCAGAGGTCGCCGTTGACGGCGCGGAAGGTCAGGCCGAACACGGTGGACCCCACCAGGATGAACACCACGAAGCAGGACAGCTTGGTCGTCGTGTCCATCGCCTGCTTGAGCAGGTCCAGCGACAGGCGGCGGCGTATCAGCGCCATCAGGATCGCGCCTACCGCGCCCATGGCGCCGCCTTCGGTCGGCGTGGCCACGCCGATGAAGATCGTGCCCAGCACCAGGAAGATCAGCGCCAGCGGCGGAATCATCACGAACGTCACCCGCTCGGCCAGCGCCGACAGCAGGCCCAGCCCCAGCGTCTTGTTGATCAACGCGATGACGAAGGCCGTGGCGCCCCAGAACAGCAGCGCCACCACGATGCGTTCGTCGATCGGCGCGGTGTTGTTCTCGACCCAGAGGCCCAGGAAGTAGGCCGACACGGCCGAAATCGTCATCAACACCAGCAGCGACCGCCCGCCGCGCGTGCCGTTCGGCTCCTGGAAGCGGCGCGCCTCTTCGGGCAGCGCCGGCGCCGACGCCGGCTTCAGCAGGCTCATGATGACGATGTAGACGATGTACAGCCCGGCCAGCACAAAGCCCGGCACCATCGCCGCCCGGTAGATGTCGCCGATGGAACGGCCCAGCTGGTCGGCCAGGATGATCAGCACCAGCGACGGCGGGATGATCTGCGACAGCGTGCCCGATGCGGCGATCACGCCGCTGGCCAGCTTGCGGTCATAGCCGTTGCGCAGCATGATCGGCAGCGATATCAGCCCCATCGAAATGACCGAAGCCGACACCACGCCCGTGGTCGCGGCCAGCATCGCACCCACGAACACCACCGCAATGGCCAGCCCGCCGCGCACCGCGCCGAACAGCTGGCCGATCGTCTCAAGCAGGTCCTCGGCCATGCCCGAACGCTCAAGCACCAGCCCCATCAGCGTAAAGAACGGCACCGCCAGCAGCGTATCGTTGGAAATGATGCCGAACACCCGTTGCGGCAGCGCCTGGAACAGCGAGGAATTGAGCAGGCCCAGTTCCATGCCCACCAGACCGAACAGGATGCCGTTGGCCGCCAGGGCGAACGCCACGGGAAAGCCCAGCAACAGGAAGATGATCAGCGTCGCGAACATGATCGGCGCCAGATTGGCAATGAAGAACTCCATGATCAGCGACCCTTGTTATCCAGTTCACGCACAGCGGCCGCTTCGCGCGCTTGCGCTTCACGGGCGATTTCTTCGGCCAGTTCCTCTTCGGCACTCTTGGCGCCCTCGCGTTCGCGCGGGTCGCGGCAGCGCCCCATCAGGAAGCCGATGCATTTGATCAAGTGCGACAGGCCGGCAAGCACCAGCAGCGCAAACCCCACGGGGATCAACAGCTTGACCGGCCAGCGGATCAGGCCGCCGGAGTTGGACGAATGCTCGTTGCTCAGGTACGAATCCATGAACACCGGCCAGGACAGGTACATGATCAAGAGGCAGGCCGGCAGCAAGAAGAACAGCACGCCGAAGATCTCGATCCCCACCTGGGCGCGGCGCGACAGCCGCGACGCGATGATGTCCACGCGTACGTGGTCGTTCTTCAAGAGCGTGTAGCCCGCCGTCAGCAGGAACATCGCGCCAAACATGTACCACTGCATTTCCAGCCAGGCGTTGGAGCTGAAGTGGAAGAACTTGCGCACGATGGCGTTGCCGGCGCTGACCAGGACGACCAGCAGCGTCACCCAGGACACGATCCGGCCCATCCGCAGGTTGATCGCGTCTATGCCGCGCGACAAGGCGAGTAGTGCTTGCATCTGTTTTCCCCAGAATTGTTTCTAATCACACGTTTGCCCAAACCCGACGCCGCGGTCTGCCGCCGCGGACACGGAAACCTTCTCAACCGTCTTCCCGGTGGTGCCGCAGCCACGGCGTCGAGCGGCGTTCCAGCCACACCAGCAGCGCGAACAGCACCATGCCCATCAGCGCCAGCACGAAGATCGCGGCAAACACCCGCACCGTGTCGAACGTGCCCTGGGCGCTCATGATCACGTAGCCCAGGCCGCGCTGCGACGACACGAATTCACCGACGATGGCACCCACCAGCGCCAGCGATATCGACACTTTCATGCCCGCCAGAATCGAGGGCAGCGCGCTAGGCAGCCGCACCTTGAAGAAAAAGTCGCGGCGCGAGCCCTTCAGCACCCGCCCCAGGTCCAGCACGTCCTGCGGGACTGATCGCAGGCCATGGACGGTGTCGACGATGATCGCGAACACGGCGATCAGGAAGGCGATGGCGATCTTGGGTTCGGCGCCCGTGCCCATCCAGATCACGAACAAAGGTGCGATGGCGACCTTCGGCACGCTGTTCAAGGCCACGATCAGGGGATAGATGAATCGCTCGAACCAGCGCGACCCCACCAGCATGATGGCGATCGCCACGCCGCCGGCCACCGCCAGCGCAAAGCCGGCCAGCGTGGTCATCAGGGTGTAGGCGGCGTGGCCGGCGTACCAGCTCCATTCGGACGCCAGTTCCAGCACCACCTGCCCCGGCAGCGGCAACATGATGGCGCGTACGTGGAAGACCCGGGCGGCAACTTCCCAGAGCAGCAGGAACACCACCACCGACACCAGGCCCGCCATCCGGCGGGCGGCACTGCGCAATAGCCGGATCATCGGGCGCTCTCCACGGGTGACGCCGCGCGGGCGCCCTCGTCTATCAAACCCATCTGCTGGAACATGCCCCGGATATGCCGCACGTATTCCCCGAAAGCGGGGGTTTCGCGCAGCGCCAGCGGCCGGGGCCGCGGCAGGTCGATGTCGATCGTTTCCAGAATGCGGCCGGGGCGCGGCGAAAACACCATCACCACATCGCCCAGGAATACCGCTTCGGCAATGCCGTGGGTCACGAACAGCACCGTATTGCGGGTTTCCATCCAGATCCGCTGCAACTCCACGTTCATCTGGTCGCGGGTCAGCGCATCCAGGGCGCCGAACGGCTCATCCATCAGCAGCAGTTGCGGGTCGTCGACCAAAGCGCGGCAGATCGCGGCGCGTTGTCGCATCCCGCCGGACAGCTCGCGCGGATAGCTCTCGGAAAACTTCGTCAGGCCGCTCAAGGCCAGCAGCTCGCGTACCTTGCCCTCGTACGCCGCCACGGGCTTGCCGGCGAATTCGATCGGCAGCAGGATATTGCGCCGGACGTTGCGCCATTCCAGCAGTGCATCGCGCTGGAACACCATGCCCATGCCTTGCGGCGGCCCATCCACCGGCACGCCTGCCACCTGCAACTCGCCGCTGGAGAGGGTCTCCAGGCCCGCCACGCAGCGCAGGAACGTGCTCTTGCCGCACCCGCTCGGCCCCAGGATGCTGACGAAGCGGCCTTGCGGCACGTCGACCGACACCGAGGCCAGCGCCTCCACGCCGGCCGCCCCCGGGTAGCGTTTACGCACGTCCCGCGCCGACACCGCCCACGGCGTCATGGCTGCACCAGGCTGTCGTAGCGTTCGGGGTGCACCAAGCCGGGCACATAGAACGAAGAGGCCTCGGCGCCAGCGCCGATCAGCCCGACGGAAGACAGTGTCTTGACCGCCTGCGTCCAGTCCTGCGGCACGATCGCGCCCAGGCGTTCGCCTGCCGCCGGCTGGCCGAAGTACGGCTGCAAGGCGTCGATCTGGCCGCGCAGCACGGTCTTGTCCAGGCGGGCCTGCGGCCGCTGCTGCAGGATGGCGGACACCGCCTCGTCCTGATGCCCGGCGTAGATGTATTCCCAGGCCCGCGCGGTGACGCTGGCAAAGCGCGCGATGGCTTCGCCCCGCGCGGCCAGTTTGGATTCATTGGCGAACAGGCCGAAGCTGGGCATGTTCAGGCCGAAGTCGGCAAAGCGTACCGCGCCGGAAGGCCGGTTCTGCGATACCACCGGCAGGAAGAACGGGATCGTGGAGAACGCCGCGTCCGCCCGGCCCATCGCATAGGTCGACGCCTTGCCGGCGGCGTCCACGTTGATCAGTTCCAGGTCGCTCTTCTTGAGCTTGCCCGCCGCCAGAAAGGCGTCGACGAACGGCGCTTCCAGCGAGCCGGCCGTATAGGCCACCTTCTTGCCCTTGAGCTGCGCGGGCCCGGTGATGCCGGCCTCCGCCGGCACCAGCAGCCCGATATCGCTCTGGCGCGCAAACACCGCCACCGCCTTGACGGGCATGCCCTTCTCACGGGCGATCATCACCGAGGCCAAGGCCGCATGCCCGACGTCGAAACTATCGCCGGCCCCCACGATCTGCACCGTGGTCACCGAACCGTTGCCGTCTTCCAGCGAGACGTCCAGGCCGGCCTGCTGGTACCAGCCCTTCTGCTGCGCCAGGTGGAACGCGCCGTGCACCCCCCACGGCGTCCAGTCCAGCCGCACCCGCAGCGGCTCTGGATTCTGGGCCCAGGCCGACGCGCTGAGCGCGACCGCGGCCAGGCCCCACATGGCGTGGCGCCAACCTCTTGCGAAACCCGCATGCATGATCTTCCCCGTTATCCGACGACACTATGCGGCCGCTGTTGCGGCGGCCTGACCTCGTCCGCGATCAGTCGCCGCGGCCGAACCAACGCTTGATACGCGCCCACAGCACGCTGAAGAACATGGCCGTGGGATTGAAACTGGCCTGGGCCAGGGGTTCGCCCTGCCCTGCGGGCTGACGCAAGCGGGCCGTCACGTTGTTGCCGAAGTCGGCGATCATGCGGCGCACGAAATCCTGCACCAGCCCCGACCGCGAGAACTGCGCCAACGGCCCTTGCAGCGAATACAGCAGATTGACGTTGACTCGCGTCTCGGTGGGCGACAGCGCCTCAAGCTGATACGTGATGTCGCCATTGGCGCGCGACTGGCTCAGCGAGTCCTGCCCGGCGCCGCGGAACACTGCCCGCATGGCGGCGTCGTCGCGTTCCAGGCGGGCCGCGCCGTTGAAGGCCGCGGCCATGGGCCCGAACTTGATGGCGACCTTGCCCTTGACGCGGTCGCCCTCGTGCGATTCGATCGAGGCGCCCGGCAGGCAACTGGCCAGGGCTGGCAAGTCCACCATGAAGGCCCAGACTTCCGCCGCCGGGAACGGCACCTGGAAGCCGCCGTCGATCTGGCTGCCGCGCCCCGCTTTCTTGTCCGCCGGCGCCGCCGCCGTGGGGGTTGGGGATGCTGCGCTGTCCGCACTGCCCGCGGTGGCCGAGGCCGTCGTTTCAGCCGGGCTCGCCATCGTTGGGGTAAAGCCTGCGAACGCCACCGGCTTCTCGGCCACGGGCGCTGCGCCGCGGCCTTGCGCCTGGGCGGCGCGCAACGCCTGCACCGCCGCATCAGGCTGCGCCTTCAAGTCGGCCAGCACCGACATCACCGCAGCGACGATGCCCATATAGCCCGTGCAACGGCACAGGTTGCCGGACAGCTCCACCCGGACCCGGCTTTCATCCGCATCGGGCAGGCGCAGCACGATATCGCGCGAGGTCGCCAGCATGCCCGGCGTGCAATAGCCGCATTGCAGGGCGTGATGCCGGGTGAAGGCGGCGCGCAGCCGCTGCATCACCGGATCGGCGTCGTACCCTTCGATGGTGGTCACTTTCCGCCCTTCGCACGCCACCGCGAACGAAATACAGGACCGCACCGGCGCTCCGTCGACCAGCACCGTGCAGGCGCCGCAGACGCCATGTTCGCAACCGAGGTGGGTGCCGGTCAGGCGCGCCTGATCCCGCAGGAAATCCCCCAGATGCATGCGCGCGGGCGCCTCGTGCGATACGCGCTTGCCGTTTACTTCCAATGTCACCTGAACCATGGTTTTTCCTGTCAGCCCAACGCCTGCGCCAGGCAGCGCGTCACCGCGGTCCCGTGCAGCTTGCGGTGGTGTTCATCCTTGTCCTGCATGACACCGGCCAGTTCATTGGCCAGCAGCGTCTCGTCCATGCCGGCCAGCCCCTGCTGCGCGATGCGCGCGGCCAACTGGGGCAGCAGCCTGGGCGCGCCGTCCAGGGCGCCCACCGCGATGCGCGCCGTGCCCGCCACCGGATCAAACCAGGCGGCGCAGCTGGCCTCGGCGAACTCGCCCGTCTTGCGGCAGAACTTGTAATAGCCCCAGCGCGCCTGCGGGCTGGGAACCGGCACGAGCACAGCGGCGATCAGTTCGTCTTCCCGCAACGCCGTGGTGTAGGCGCCCTGCATGTAGCCGTCGGCCGGCACCCTGCGCACGCCTTCCGGGCCGGCGATCTCCAGCGTCGCGCCCAGCCCCACCACCGTCAGCACCCAATCCGCCGCCGGGTCGGCATGCGCCAGGCTGCCGCCCAGCGTCCCGCGGTTGCGGATGGCGCGGTAGGCGATGCCAGGGGCCACCTGCTGCAAGGGCGTGCCGCGCAGCAGCTCGTGCACGCCGTCCTCGATTTCGGCGTGCGTCACGGCCGCGCCCACGCGCAGCATGCCGTCCTGCCGGGTGACGGTACGCAATTCCGCCAAGCCGGAAATGTCGATGACGACCGGCGGACGCGCCAGCCGCAGGTTCAGCATCGGCCCAAGCGACTGGCCGCCGGCCATCAGCTTGGCGCGGCCGTCGTGTTCGCGCAGCGCCCGCAGGGCTTCCTGCAGCGAGCCGGGACGCGTGTACTCGAATGCGGCGGCCTTCATGCCATCACCTCGGCGGCGGCGGGCTGAACCGTCTGTTTGCCTTGCGCGATGGCGGCCAGGACGCGCGTCGGAGACAAGGGCGTGCGCAGCAGCTCCGCCGCGCCCAAGGGACGCAGCGCATCGTTGACGGCATTGAACAGCACGGCCGGCGGCGCGATGGCCCCTCCCTCGCCCATGCCCTTGGCGCCGAATTCGGTGTGCGGCGATGGCGTCTCGAAGTGATGCAGGCGCATGTTGGGGACTTCGGTGGCGCCGGGCAGCATGTAGTCCGCCAGCGTCGAGGCCAGCGGCTGGCCGTTCTCGTCGTAGGGCGTCTCTTCATAGAAGGCGGTGCCGATGCCCTGGGCCACGCCGCCGATGGTCTGACCTTCGACGACCATGGGATTGATCATCGTTCCGCAATCCTCCACCACCACGTAATCTAGGATTTCCACGCCGCCCGTGCCCGGATCTACCGCCACCACCGCCGCATGGGTGGCGTAGGTGAAGCAGCCCGTGTCGACTTTGGGCTTGTAGCCCACGGTGACCTCCAGGCCGCTGGGATCCACGTCGGGCGGCAGCAGTTGCGGCCGCAGGTACCAGGCGTCGGCCACGTCCTTGACCGACACCGACTTGCCGCCCGCCTCCAGGCGATCCTGGTTCCACGCCACGCTGGCCGGATCGGCCTGCAGCAGGTGCGCGCCGATATGCGTCAGCCGGGGCAGCAGGCGCTTACAGGCTTGCGACACGGCGCCGCCCGACATCACCAGCGACCGCGACGCGTAGGTACCAGTGGAAAACGGCGTCTGCCCGGTGTCGCCGTGCAGCAGCTTGATGCTGCCCACGTCGACGCCCAGGATTTCATTGGCGATCTGTGCGAAGGTGGTTTCCATGCCCTGTCCGTGCGAATGCACGCCCACCCGCAGTTCCAGCCCGCCGTCGGGCGTGACCCGGGCGGTGGCCTGGTCGAACCCCGGAATGACGGGGGTTCCCCAGGCGGCGAACACGGACGTGCCGTGCGCGGCCTGCTCGGTATAGGTCGCCAGGCCCACGCCGATGAGACGCCCATCGACTTCGCCCTGGCGCTGGCGCTCGCGCACCGCGGCCACGCCGATCATGTCCATGGCCTGTTGCAGGCTGGCCGGATAGTCGCCGCTGTCCAGGTGCTTGCCCGTCACGTTGACGAACGGCATCTGATCGCCCTGCACCAGGTTCTCCTGGCGCACTTCCCACGGTTCGCGCCCGACCTCGCGTGCGATCGCGTCCATCGTCAGTTCCATCGCGAAGCACACGCCGGTGCGCGCAACGCCGCGGTACGGCACGAATCCCGGCTTGTTGGTAGCTACCGCCCGCGTGACGCAGCGGTAGCCTTTGAAAGCGTACGGCCCGGGCAGGTTGCCGATGGCCTGCCCCGGCTCCAGGCCGATGGTGAACGGCCATACCGAGTACGCGCCACCGTCGATGGTGATCTTGGCGTCCAACGCCAGGAGCTTGCCCCGGCGGTCGGCGTAGGCCACCATTTCATAGTGGTGCTCGCGCGAGTTGGCGCCCGCGGTCAAGTGTTCGCGGCGGTCTTCGATGAAGCGAAACGGCCGCTTGAAGGTCTTGGCCAGCCAGGCCACGCACAACTCTTCCTGCTGCAGCACGCACTTGTACCCAAAGGCACCGCCCACATCCGGCGACACCACCCGCACGCGGCCTTGCTCCAGGTCCAGGCACTGGGCCAGCACGCTGCGGATCATGTGCGGCACCTGGGTGGCGCTGACCACTACCAACTGGTCGGCCTGATGGTCCCAATACGCCAGCACCGCCTTGCCTTCCATCGGCACCATGCATTGCCGCGCCAGGTCGATCTTGCGGCGCACCACCACCTCGGCCTGCGCCGCGTACTCGTCGAACTGCTTGTCGGCATTGAGCGTGACGAAGACGTTGTCGCGCCACTGCTCGTGCAGCAAGTTGCCCTGTGCGGCCTGCGCGCTGTCAACGTCGGCATACACCGGCAGGTCGTCGTAGTCGACCTCGATCAGTTCGGCGTAGTCCTCGGCTTCGGCGCGCGTGGGCGCAAACACCATGGCCACCGGTTCCCCGACGAAACGCACCTTGCCCGAGGCCAGCGGCGGCTGGGCCGACGCCTGATAGGTGGGCAGCGTGGAATCGGCCACGATGTCGCGCGCATCGGGCATGGCCTGACGCAGGAACACATTGCCCGCGATCTGGTCGGCCACGCGCACCGCCGTGATGCGCGCATGCGCCAGCGGACTGCGCAGGAACGCGACTTCGCTCAAGCCCGGCATGGCCATGTCGGCCACGAAATTGCCTTTGCCGTGCAGATGGCGCGCGTCCTCCTTGCGCGGCACCCGCGCGCCCACTCCTTGCGGCTTACCCGGCCGGCCGTGCGTACTGGCGTGTTCTGTCGTCATGACTACCCTCTGTCTCCTGAGTCTTATTTGGCCTGGGCCTTCGCCACGGCGGCGAAGGTGTAGTTGTCCAGCGGGCCTTCGGCCACGCGGAACCAGCCCACCTGCTCGGCCTGGAATTTCTTCCAGTCGGGATAGATCGCGGCAAAGTCCGGATTCTTGGCCGACAGTTCCACCCACAGTTCTTGCGACGCGTTGTAGGCCGCGTCCATCACTTCCTTGGGGAAGAAACTGACCTTGGCGCCGCCCGCGATCAGCTTGCGCAGCGCAAGCGGGTTGCGCGCGTCGTAGTTGGCCAGCATGCGCATGGTCTGTTCGCCCGCGGCAGCTTCGAATGCCGCCTGGTAGGCCGGGGGCAATGCTTCCCAGGCCTTGTCGTGCACCATGCTGGTAATGGATGCGCTGCCTTCGAACCAGCCAGGCGAATAGTAGAAAGGCGCCACCTTGTTGAAGCCCAGCTTCTCGTCGTCGTAGGGCCCGATCCATTCGGCGGCGTCGATGGTGCCCTTTTCCAGCGCCGGATAAATATCGCCAGGCGGAATCTGCTGCGGCACCGCGCCCAGCTTGGACAGCACCATGCCGCCAATGCCGCCGATCCGCATGTTCAGGCCTTTCAGATCGGCAAGCGATTTGATTTCCTTGCGGTACCAGCCACCCATCTGCACGCCGACGTTGCCACAGACGTGGTTCACAATGTTGTATTTCTTATAGAGCGCCCGCAGCATCTTCAGGCCGCCGCCGGAATGGACCCAGGCGTTGTGCTGGCGTGCGCTCAAGCCGAACGACAGGCCGGTGTCGAACGTCAGCGCGGTGTTCTTGCCGATGTAGGCCGTGCTCAGCACGTGATTGCATTCGACCGTGCCGTTGCTGACCGCATCCATGTTCTGCGCCGCCGGCACCAGCTCGCCGCCAGGGAACGCGCGGATCTCGAACTTGCCGTCCGTCAATTGCGCCACGCGCTTGCACAGCTCTTCTGCCGAACCGTAGATGGTGTCCAGGCTTTTGGGCCAACTTGTCGACATGCGCCAGCGCACCGCCGGCGCGGATTGCGCGATGGCGGGCATGCCCACGGTGGCAAGGCCGGCGCCGGCTGCGCCAGCGGCTTGTGCGAGGAAACGGCGTCGTTGCATGTATTGCTCCCGATCTATTCGATTGAGTCCCCTTGGACCCGCCTCAACCCATGCCAACGCCGCTTCCGTACACCCGAAAAAACGTTAGCACACTGAATTGTTGATCAGCATACTGACAGTAATTTTGAGTGTCAACAAGGTAAATCCCCACTGCGAAAGCCGCTTAAACCCTGCGTTTGCGGCCCGTTCGGCGCGCATGGCGGGACGGCGCCGACGGCGTTTACGGGTAGTCCTTCCATATAGAGGAAGTGGCGCGCCCGTGCGCTTACGCGGCGGGCATAATAGGCGCGCGCCGTAGACCGCCCGCGATCGTCACGTCGGGGAAATCCCTAGCTCCAGACTTGTTTTTTTGAGCAGTACACTGACCACATTACTCAGCATACTGATTAGAGACAATATGAACTGGATCCGCATTGCCTCCACCGACCAGCTGACCGACGACGATGAAGTCATTCCCGTCGCGGCCGGTGAAAAGCAGCTTGCGCTGTATCGCAGCGAAGGCGAGTTCTTCGCGTCGGACAATGTCTGTACGCACGCCTATGCGCTGCTGTCCGACGGTTATCTGGAAGACGGCTGCATCGAATGCCCGCTGCATCAGGCCAGGTTCGACATCCGCACCGGCCAGGCCATGTGCGCGCCCGCGACCAGCGGCATCCGCGTGTACCCCGTCAAGGTCGAAGGCCAGGACATCTACGCGGACATGCAGGGTTGATCATGGCTGACGCCGACTCGATCCTCATCATCGGCGCCGGCCAGTCCGGCGCGGTGGCCGCCGCCGCCCTGCGCGACCAGGGCCATGAAGGCCCGATCACGTTGATCGGCCGCGAAGCGCATGCCCCCTACGAACGCCCGCCCCTGTCCAAGGCCGTGCTGCAATCTGCAGAGGCGCATGCCCAGACGGCGGTCCATCCCGGCGACTTCTATGAACAGCGGCGCATCACGCTGCTGACGGGCGCCGAAGTGGTCCGTCTGGATCCCGCGGGCCACCAGGTCCACCTGGCCGATGGGCGCGCCTTGCGCTATAGCCGCTGCCTGCTTGCCACCGGCGGCCGGGCGCGCGAACTGCCCGCCTTTCCGCGCGGCACCGCCGGCGTGCATTACATCAGGACGCTGGATGATGCGGCCGCGCTGCGCGCCGGCCTGACGCCGCAAGCGCGTGTCGTGGTGATCGGCGGCGGTTTCCTGGGCCTGGAAGTGGCCTCCACCGCACGCGCCCTGGGCGCGGCGGTGACCGTGCTGGAAAGCGCGCCCCGCCTGCTGGAGCGTGTGCTGCCGCCGGCGCTGTCCGACTGGTTGGCCGAACGCGCCCGCCATGCCGGCGTGGCGCTGCGCCTGGACGCGCGCATTGCGCGCAGCAGCGCGCACCCCCACGCGGACGCGACGATGAAGCATCAAGCGCGCTTCACCCTTGAACTGCAGGACGCCACCGTGATCGACGCCGACGTGGTGGTGGTGGCCATCGGCCTTGCGCCCGAGGTGTCGTTGGCCAAGCAGGCGGGCCTGGCGCTGGACGCCGCCAACGGCGGCATCGTGGTCGACGCCCACTGCCGCAGCAGCGATCCCGACGTCTACGCCGCGGGCGATTGCGCCAGCCAGCACCGGCGTCACCTGAACCTGGCACTGCGGCTGGAGTCATGGCAGAACGCCAATGAGCAAGCGCGTGCCGCCGCCGCCGGCATGCTGGGCCAGCCCGCCCCGGGCGAGCCCTACCCCTGGTTCTGGACGGATCAGTTCGGCTGCAACGTGCAGATGCTGGGCCTGCCGCAAGCCGGCCTGGTCTATGCCTGCCGCGGCGTGCCCGACAACCAGGGCGACGCGCCCAAATTCATCTGGCTGGGCCACCGCGATGGCGTCCCCGTGCACGCCATCGCCGTCAACGCCGGCGGCGACCTGCGCCAGTTGCGTGTGCTGTTCGAACAAGGCCTGCGCATCGATCCGCAGCGCTACGCCGACGAAACCGTGGCGCTCAAGCCGCTGGTGAAAGCCTGCCAGCAGAGCGCAGCCGCCGCGTCCTGAATTCCATTGTTGCCCCGCCTCGACAGGAGCTTTTCATGTATCAATCACAAACCGTCATCGGCCGTACGGTAGCCGCCAAGGATGCAGCGCTAGCCGACTGTGTCTGGCCGGAAGACGCGCTGCACTACATCCCCGACTGGGTCTACACCAGCAGCGCCGTCTACGACCAGGAAGTCGAGAAGATCTTCCACGGCAAGACCTGGAACTACGTGGCGCTGGAAGCCGAACTGCCCAATCCGGGCGACTACAAGCGCTCTTACGTCGGGCCGACGCCCGTGGTGGTCTCGCGCGCCGAAGACGGGTCGGTCAACGTGTTCGAGAACCGCTGCGCCCATCGCGGCGCCGAGTTCTGCCGCAACAGCCAGGGCAACGCCAAAGAGTTCGTCTGCCCCTATCACCAGTGGTCGTACGACCTGAAGGGCAATCTGCAAGGCATCCCCTTCAAGCGCGGCGTGAACCGCGAAGGCGGCATGCCCAAGGACTTCAAGAACGACGAACACGGCCTGCGCAAGCTCTACGTGACCACGCGCAACGGCGTGATCTTCGCCTCGTACAGCGCCGAGGTCGAACCCATCGACCAGTACCTGACGCCCGAGATCCTGACCGATTTCGACACCGTCTTTCCAGGCAAGAAGCTCAAGATCCACGGCTACTACCGCAACGAGCTGCCGTGCAACTGGAAGATGTATCACGAGAACCTGAAGGACCCCTACCACGCGACCCTGCTGCATTCCTTCCTGGTCGTGTTCGGGCTGCTGGTGGCCGGCAACAAGTCGGCGATGCTGGTTGACTCCGTTCATGGCCGCCACGGCACCATGGCCTCGGCCAAGAGCGAAGACAAGTACGCCTCCGTCAGCGAAGAGAACAAGAAAGAGATGCGCTCTTTCCACGATGGCCTGCACCTGCAGGACGACCGCTTCCTGGAGTTCGTCAAGGAATTCGACTCGCCCTGGTCGGTCACCATGCAGACGGTGTGGCCCAACCTGATCGTGCAGCGCGAAATGAATACGCTGGGCGTGCGCCAGATCGTGCCCAACGGGCCCGACAGCATGATCATGCAGTGGACCATGTTCGGCTATGAAGACGATACGCCCGAGATGGAACGCCATCGCCTGCGCCAGGGCAACCTGATGGGGCCGGCCGGCTTTTTGGGCCTGGAAGACAACGAGGCCATGAAGTTCGTGCAGGAAGGCGTGCGGCGCGCCAGCACCGACGTCAACGTGCTGAAGCTGGAATCCGGCAAGCAAGGCACGTCCAACACGTTGATCTCGGAGGCCGCGATCCGCTCGATGTACAGCTACTACCGCGGCGTGATGGGCTTCTAAGGCAGGAACCGAGACAGATGAGAACCCGATTCGAATTTTCCCCCCGCAAGATCGACCCGGCGCGCGCCATTGCGTTGCGCCAGGAAATCGAGGAATTCCACGCCGACTATTGCGCGACGCTTGACGCCGGCCAGGTCGAGGCCTGGCCCGCCTTCTTCACCGAGGACGGCCTGTACCGCGTGACTGCGCGCGAGAATGCCGAGCTGGGCCTGCCCGTGGGGCTGGTCTATTCCGAGGGCCGCGCCATGATGCACGACCGCGCCGTGGCCATTTCGCGCACCCAGATGTTCGCGCCGCGCTACATGCTGCACCTGGTCAGCAATACCCGCGTGATCAGCGAATCTCCTGACGGCGACATCGAGGCCCAGGCCGCGTTCATGCTGATGCAGACCCTGGTGGAAGGCCCCACGACGCTGCACCTTGCCGGCACCTACTACGACCGCTTCACGAAGCAGGACGGCGTGCTCAAGCTGAAAGAACGGCAAGTGGTGTATGACACCACCATCCTGGCCAACGACCTGGTGTATCCCGTGTAGTCCATCGGGGCGCCAAAGAAAAAGGGGTTGCGCCGGACGGCGCAACCCCTTTTCCCTTGGACGATGACCGGGCCGTTCAGACCCGGGTGGCGCGCATCGCTTCGTCGCAGGTCAGCACGGTAGCGTACTTCTGGCGCATGTCGAACAGGTTGGCCTCGTGCGGGCCGATGGCTCGGTCGCCCACGCAGTCCGACACCACCAGCGGCCGAAAGCCGTACTGCATCGCGTCCACCACGCTTGCCCGCACGCAGCCGCTGGTGACCGCGCCCGCCACCAGCAGCGTCTGGACGCCGCGCTGCGACAGCCAGGCGGCCAGGGAGGTGCCAAAAAACGCCGAAGGCACCGTCTTGCGCACCACCAGTTCCCCGGCGACGGGCGCCAGCTGGGGAACGATCGCGCTGTTGGGGTGGGTTTCCTTCAGCGTCAGCATGCCCGGGACCTTCAACGTGAAGATGTTGTGGTCGGCGTCGTCGTCCGCGAACACGATGCGGCTGTGGGCCACCGGCCAGCCTTGGCTGCGCGCGTGCGCCAGCAGATGCGTCGTCTGCGCGATGGCCGGCGCGATGTTGCCCCCGCCGAACACGGCGGGGTCGGCGAAGCCGTTAACCAGGTCCACGATCAGCAGGCCGTAGGGCGGCTTGGGAGCCATGGCGGCGCCGAAGCCCTGCCGCGCGTAGGCGGAAATATCGTCATTCATGAAGCAGGTTCCTTGATCGATGGTTGTCGGGCACCATGGCCTATTCCTGCCGGGCAGCGCCGTCCAGCACCTTGCCCTGGCGAACCACGTCCTCGCCGTCCAGCCGCACGGTGCACGCACGCAGCGGGATGTCGATATGGCAGGTGGTGCTGCGGCTGCCGCCCGCCTCGTTGTTCGGACCCAGCGAGAACAGGAAATTGCCCTCGTACGCCCGCGCGTCCATGCCGATCGTGGCCTCGCGGTCGTACAGCCCCAGCGTGGTCCAGTGCGCGCGCGGTTGCAGGCCCCAACCGATATGCGAAATCGCGTAAGCCTCGGGGTCCCGGAAAGACGCCACGTATTCGCGCAGCAGTTCCGCGTCGACGCCGCCTTCGATCCGCGTGGCGAAGCCGTTTTCCACCGTCAGTTCGATGGGTGAGCGCACGTAGAGCTTTTGCGGCAGCAGGATGTCGCCCACGTCGATCACGATCTTGCCGTTGGCGCCGCGCTCGTTCGGCCAGGTCAGGACAAAGCCGCTGGGCCAATGGTCCCAGCGCCCCGGTTCATCCACGAAGCCGTATTCGCTGATCGCGGGGAATTCGCCCAGCGGGCAGCGCAGGTCGGTGCCCGCCGCCGACACCACGCTCATCTCGCGCGCGGCGCCGATGCGCGCGGCCGCCGCCTTCACCCGCGCGCGGTCCGCCTCGGTGGGCACCAGCCGCGCCAGCACCTCGGGAGGCTCCACCGCCAGCAGGATCTTGGTGCCCGTCGCCAGGATTTCGTGCTGCTCCGGCGAGAACAGCAGCGTCATCAGGTCCAGCACCAGGTCGCTTTCCTTTAACGCCGCGATCGCGGGCTTGTTGCCCGTCAGCGGCGTGGTGCCCAGATAGGCCAGCGAATCGCGGCTTAACGCCTTCTCGCCGTTGACGGGCGGCAAATCCAGCCGGTTCACCACCGCCCCCATGGATTGCGCCGCGATCAACGCCGTCGACAGCGTCTGCGGGTGGGTCGCCGCACTGGTCAGCACCGTCACGGTCTGGCCGGCTTGCAGTTGGGACAAGGTCAGCACCTGCTGCCAGGCCTTCACCAGTTCATAGTCGCTTACAGGCATGGTTGCCTCCTTCTCTTGAAAGTCCGGCGGCTCAGGCCCGCGCCAGCGGCGCGCCCAGGAAATCGCCGAAGGCCGCGTAGAAACCTTCCTCGTTGTCCCACGGAATCATGTGGCCGGCCGCGGGCACCCGGTGATGCTGCGTACCCGGCGCCAACTGCGCGATTTCCGCCACGTCCGCGTCCAGCACCACATCGCCTTTTTCCGCGGTCACGAGCAGGACGGGTACGTTCAGCTGGGGCAGGTCTGCATGGATGTTGTCGGTCTGAAACGCCTCGAAGCTCTGGACGATGGCGCGTTCGTCGCAGGTATGCAGCCATTCGGCGCGCAGCTGGCGCTGTTGATCGGTCCAGGTCGGGCAAAACGCGCGCATGGCGTCCGCGTCCATGCCGTGGCGGGCCTGCGCCATGGAATCCACATACCACGGCAGCTTGGCCGGGTACGGCCGGCGGCCGGGACCGGACACCGGCGGGTCGACCAGAACCAGCCTGCGCAGGCCGGCGGGCTGGGTCCGGCCCGCGCGCACGCCGATGCGCCCGCCCATGGAATGCCCGACCAGGCTGTAACGCTCCAGGCCCAACGCTTGCGCGAACGCCAGTACGTCCGCGGCCTGCGCGTCCAGGCTGTAGTCCAGCGCGGCGCCGGCCTCCGACAGGCCGCGCCCGCGCACGTCCAGGATGTAGGTATCGAACGTCTTGCCGAAACGTTCGCCGACAAAGCCCCATGTGATCGCCGGGCTGGTGATGCCCGGCACGATTACGACGGCGTCCCGACCCGCGGTGTGCGCACCGCCGTAGCGCAGGTAGTGCTGGCGGATGCCGTTGGCCTGGACATTCGCCCCGTAGAGATAAGTGCTCATGGCCGTCTTCCTCAGTAAGCGCCCGACAGCAGCGCGCCCGCGCCCGGCACCACGGGTTCCAGGTTCAGCGACTTCAGGATGGCGTAGGTCGTGGCCACTGCGGCGGTGATCACCGGCTTGCCGGTCTGGGCCTCGACCTTGGCGATGGCCGGCAAGGACGGCATCTGCACGCAGGCCGACAGCACGATGGCGTCCACGTTGCTGGTATCCATCTGCGCGACGATTTCGGGCAAACGTGCCGGGTCATGGCGCCCCACTTCCAGATTGTCCGGAATCTCCAGCGCCCGATAGTCGACTACGTCAAAGCCTTCGTTGCGGATGTAGTCCACGACCAGCTCGGTCAACGGCTTCATGTAGGGCGCCACCACCACGATACGGCGGGCGCCGATCACCTTCAGCGCGTCCACCAGCGCGCCCGCGCTGGTGATGACCGGCGCGTCCGCGCCGTTGGCGGCCGTGTGCGCCTGCAGGCGTTTTTCCGACACCCGGTGATAGCCATGGCCCATGGCCATGATTGCCACCAGGCAGGCGTAGCCCAGCACGTCCACCCGCGCGTCGCTCAGTTCCACCGCGCAGCGATCGGATTCCCCGTCCATCGCCGCAAGCTCCTCCTTGACCACCTTCTTCATGCGCATGCGGCTGGAATGGAACGTGAAGCGCTCCGGCCGGATCTGCTGGCGCGCCAGCAGCATGGCTGGGATTTCGGTTTCCATCGTGGTATTCGAACTCGGCACGATCTGGCCGATACGGAAGGGTTTCTGCATGGTTGCTCCTTTTTCCGGTGAAGTCAGAGTTTGAACAGGCGCCGCGCGTTGCCGTGGCAGATCAGGTCGCGGGTCGCGTCGTCCATAGGCGTCTGCTCGATGAATTCGGCGGCCAGCGCGGTCGATTCGTAGGGGTAGTCCACCGAGAACATCACCGCCTCGCGGCCCATTTCGGCAATGGCGGCCACCAGGGTGGGAGGCGAACAGACGCCGGACGTGGTGATGACGATGTTGCTGCCCAGGTATTCCGACGGGGCGCGCGCCAGCTTGATGCCGTGCGAGTAGACGGCGAAACGGCTGTCAAAGCGCCAGCGCTGGAACGGCAGGCCCTCGCCCATATGGCCCAGGATCAGCTTGACCCCGGGGTAGCGGTCGAACACGCCGCCGAACAGCAAGCGCAGCGCGTGGGTGGCGGTTTCGACGCCCCAGCCCCAGGACGCGCCCACCAGCTCCGGGTGGCCCGAGTAGGCCTGCGGCACCACATAGGGATCGGTGGGGTGTAGATAGATCGGCACATCCAGTTCCTGCACACGTTCCCAGAAGGGGTCATAGGCGCGGTCGTCGTAGTAGACGCCGTTGGTGTGGCCGTTGATCAGCGCGCCCTTGAAGCCCAGTTGCCTGACGCAACGCTCAAGCTCCGCCGCGGCGACCTTCGGGTCGTGCATCGGCAAGGTGGCAAAGCCGCCGTACCGGGTCGGATGCCGGGCAATCTGGCTGACCAGGAAATCGTTGTTCTCCTTGGCGCGGTTGACCGCCACCGCGGCATCGGCTTCGGCCTGCACGCCGGGCCCCGTCTGCGACAGGATGACGTAGTCGATACCGGCGCGGTCCATTTCGCCCAATCGGACTTCATCGAAGTCGGTCAGGCGCGCCGCCAGATCGGCCAGCACCGCCGGATCGATATGCTGCGCAAAACTCTTTGAATAGTCTTTGAATCCGACCGCGGTGTAGTGCTCCTCGAACGCGATCTTGCGCACTTTGCTCATTCCCCTGCTCCCAGTGTGATGGCGCGACGCCTGCCCCGCCACGGCATGCCAGTGTATTTATCAGTACACTGACTATTTGATTGGAACAACCGGAACTCCAGACGGCATTCTTCCCTATGGGAACCCGGGCCGTCACGGCTTCCGAATTTACGTCAGTATACTGACTTTATAATCAGCGTACTGACCAATTAGGGAAATCCCGGGGCAAGCGCCGTGCCTGAAATGAGGCTGCCCGGGTAGGGATAGACACTAGAGACACGCCCGATAATCATCAGTACAGTGAATACATAGGCCGTGCCGACGCCCCTACGTCGACCAGGCCTTTCCTGTGTGAGAAGCCAATGAACGCTTTGGATCTGGACGTATTGCAACAAGCCCGGGATTGGGTCGCTGCGGGCAAGCGCGTGCACCTGGTGACCGTGGTGCAGACCTGGGGTTCGGCGCCGCGGCAGGCGGGCGCCATGCTGGCCGTGCGCGACGACGGCCGGGTGGTCGGCTCGGTGTCGGGCGGCTGCATCGAAGACGATCTGATTGCGCGCGCCCGCGCCGGCGAGCTTGAAGACGCCCCTGCCCGCCTGACCTACGGCGTCACGCGGGACGAGGCCGCGCGCTTCGGCCTGCCTTGCGGCGGCACGCTGCGCCTGATCAGTGAACGGCTACACGACACCGAATGGCTGGACCGCGTGCTGGCATCGATCCGCGAGCATCATCTGATCCAACGCACGGTGGACCTGGTCGATGGCCACACCTCGATCTCACCTGCCGGACCTGCCGACGGGCCCGATTTCGACGGCCGGCGCTTCCGCAGCGTTTACGGCCCACGCTGGCGGCTGCTGATCATCGGCGCGAACCATACTGCCCGCGTATTGGCGGACATCGCCGCAACGCTGGAATTCCACGTCACGGTGTGCGATCCCCGCGAGGAATTCTTCGGCGATTGGAACGCAGCCCAAGCCACGCTGCTGACCAGCATGCCCGACGATGCCGTGCTGGAGATCGGCACCGACGAACGCACCGCGATCGTGGCCGTCACCCATGACCCCAAGCTTGACGACATGGCGCTGCTGGAAGCGTTGAAGTCCCCCGCGTTCTATGTAGGCGCGCTAGGGTCGCGCGCCAATCAGGAGAAGCGGCGTGAGCGCTTGCGGCTGTTCGACCTGGAAGATCATCAGATTGAACGCCTGCATGGCCCGGTGGGCTTGCGCATTGCCAGCAAGACGCCGGCCGAGATTGCCGTGGCGATCGCCGCCGAATTGATCTGGGTGCGAAATTCGCTGGGGGATGGGCAAGCTGCCCGCAGCGTGCCTCAGGCGAATGCGTTGAAGGAGTGAAAAAGGGGGATCGCGCCGCAGGCGCCCCCCTTTGCCTTACATCGGTTTGAGCGTCGTACGGCTGTACTGGTTATTGGCTTCGACCAGCGTGGACAGCAGCTTCATGAAGATTTCCTGGTTGCGCGCCGACAGGGGTTCCAGCAAGCGCTGCTGTGCCCGCGCCATGCCCTGCTGCAACAGCCCCATGATGCGCAACCCTTCCTGGGTGATCACCGCCTGGCGTGAACGCTTGTCGGTGGGATTCACCCGGCGTTCCACCAGGCCGCGCTCCTGCAGCCGCTTGACCACGTCAGCAGTCGTGGTGCGGTCCAGCCCCAATTCCATGCCGATGGCGGTCTGGTCCAGCCAGGGGCTGAGCGACAGCGCCGTCAGCACGCCGTACTGCACGGGCGTCACGTTCTGCGTCTTGCACTCTTCGTAGAACATGGCGTAGTGGATCTGGTTCAGGCGCCGCACCAGATAGCCGGGGCGCGACCACAGCACCTGCTTGGCCGGATCGAAAATATTGCTGTCTGTCTTCTGAGGTGCGACGCGCTTCTGGGACGTCGTCTTTTTCTGTACATCCGGCACGTTGAGGCAGCTCCGATTAGTTAGTGTACTGAGAATAATACCATCGGCAACCGGGTGTCGAGGGGCTTTGACGGGGTGCTTGAGAGAAATCAAACGGCCTCCGGCGGCGCCTTTCATCGCCCTAGCGCGGATGCGCCGCCAGGTACGTTTTCAAGGTCTGCACCAGCGCCGCCGCGGCGGGCGACAAGCTGCGGTTGCGCGAGGTGACCAGACCGATCGAGCGCTCGGCCACCGGCCCCGTCAACGGCCGCTGGACGATGGCCGTCTGGGATACCGCGCCCGCCGCGATCTCGGGCAAGGCGGCCACGCCAAAACCGCACTCGACCATAGCCACGATCGTCGTCAGATGCTCGGCTTCGAACGCGGGCGTGAAGCGGATGCGGTTCTGCAGAAATGCCCATTCTGTGTACTGCCGCACGCTGCTGGGCTGCACCATCGATACGTGCGCGGCGGTGGCCGTGTCGGCCCAGCGCAACGGTCCGCGCGTCTTGGCCAGGGGGTGGGATTCGGGAATCAGCAGCAGGAAGCTGTCGGACATCAGCGGCACGTAGTGCAAGTCGGCGTGCTGCGGATCGGCGGCGGTCAGCGCGAAGTCCACCTCGCCGGCGCGCACCAGATCAAACGCGGGACCGGACAGCGTGTCACGCACTTTCAGCGCCACGTGCGGATGCGCCTGGCGGTAGGCCATCAGCACGCGCGGCAATAGCCGGGCAGCCAGCGACGGCAAGGCGGCCACCGACACCTGGCCCTGCTCGGCGCTGGTGACGCCGCTGACGGCCGCGATCGCGTCGCGAAACGCCACCTGCAGGGTCGCGGCCTGCTGCAAGAATACCTCGCCCGCCGCCGTCAGGCGCACGGTGCGCGTGGTGCGGTCGAACAGCCGCACGCCCAGCGCCTCTTCGATGCGCTGGATCTGAGTGGAAAGCGCCGACTGCGACAGGTGCAACTGCGCGGCCGCCTGCCGGAAATTGAGCGTGCGCCCCAGCACCAGCGTGGTGTCGATATCGCGCATCGAAAGATTGATCTGCATGCCGGCCTGCCTGTCTCTATTGATCTGTTTTAACGATCATTCTATCCAAAAAATCTGATTCATCAATCAAAGCGGCTTCTCTACACTCGCCCCCAACGACGATGCAAGAGAGGAGCAAACCATGCAGACGGACGCAAAAGCGCTGCCCAACCCGGGCGCGGCGCATGCAGTGGTAGTGGGCGGCGGCACGATGGGCGCCGACGTGGCGGTGGTGTTGACCCGCGCGGCCTGCCGGACGACCGTGATCGAATCCAACGCGGAACGCGCGGCCGGCCTGCCCGCCCGCGTCGCCGAAAACCTGAAGACCATCGGCCGCGAAGCCAATGCCGCCCTGCTGGCCACCGCCCCCAGCCTGGACGCCGTGGACTGGTCCACCGTGGATCTCGTCATCGAGTGCATTCCCGAACGCCTGGACATCAAACAGGCCCTGTTCGCGGACCTGGCGCAGCGCGCCCGGCCCGACGCCATCCTGGCCAGCAACAGTTCCAGCTTCCCCATCAGCGCCATTGGCCAGGGCCTGGATACGCGCGGCCGCATGCTGGGCCTGCACTTCTTCATGCCCGCGCACCTGGTGCCGCTGGTGGAAGTGGTGCTGGGCGAAGCCAGCGACAACGCCTGCGCGGATTCGCTGATCGCCTTCATGCGCCGTTGCGGCAGCGTGCCGGTGAAGGTCAAGCAGGACCTGCCCGGTTTCCTGGCCAACCGCCTGCAGCACGCGCTGTCGCGCGAGGCCTTCGACCTGATCGACCGCGGCATCGCGTCGCCGGAAGACGTGGACGCCGCCGTCCGCTTCGGCTTCGGCTTCCGCTTCCTGGCGGCCGGCCCCGTCATGCAACGCGACCACGCGGGCATCGACGTGCACGCCGCCGCGGGCGCGACCATGTACCCGACCTTCTGCAATTCGGACCACCCGGCGCGCTGCCTGACCGAACGCGCCGCCGACGGCCGTTACGGCATGAAGGCCGGTGAAGGCTTCTACGCCTGGACGCCCGAGACGATCGCCGCCGAGCGCGCCCGCTACGACCGCCTGTTGCGCGCCGGCCTGGACCTGATCAGCCCCGAACTGCCGGAGATCCAGCCTTGAACGCTGCCGCCCTGCCGCGCGCCGCGCTGGCCGAATCCCCCGTCATCATCACCGTGGCGCCCAACGGCGCCTACAAGAAAGCCGCCGACCACCCCGCCGTGCCGATGACGCCCGAGGCATTGGCGCTGGAAGCGCGCGCCTGCCTGGACGCCGGCGCCGGGATGATGCACATGCACGTGCGCAAGCCCGACGGCAGCCACTTGCTGTGCGCGCACGCCTACCGCGAAGCGCTGGCCGCGGTGGACCGCGCCGTGGGCCGCGAACTGCTGGTGCAGGTCACCAGCGAAGCCGCCGGCGTCTACAAGGCGGCCGAGCAGATCGCGCTGGTGCGCGAACTGCAGCCCGAAGCCGTGTCCATGGGACTGCGCGAAATCGCCGTGCCGGACGTTCCCGAAGCGGAACTGGCGGCGTTCCTGGCCTGGGTGGCCGAGCGCCGCATCATGGCCCAGATCATCCTGTACGACGAAGGCGACGTGCGCCGCTGGCAATCGTTGCGCGCCCGCGGACTGGTGCCGCCGGGCGCCTGGTCGGTGCTGTTCGTGCTGGGCCGCTACAGCGTGGGCCAGACGTCTTCAGCCTATGACCTGCTGCCCTTCCTGGCGGCGTACGACCAATCGCTGCCCTGGGCGATCTGCGCGTTCGGCGCCGAGGAAAACGCCTGCGTCACGACCGCGGCGGCATTCGGCGGCCACATGCGCGTGGGCTTCGAGAACAACCTGAAGCTGCGCGACGGCAGCATCGCGTCCGGCAATGCGGCGCTGGTTCGCCAGGCTGCCGAAGGCGCCCGCGCGCTGGGCCGTCCGTTGGCCACCGCGGCGGATGCGCGCCGCATCTACGGCGCTATCGGCTAATCCGCAACGCGAATCAATACAAGGTGCCTGACGCCTGCCGGAGCGCGCTCCGACAAGGCGTCAGGCACCTTTGTATATAGCGCGACCGCGCGATTGTTTCGCCGTGATGCAACATTGACGCCATGTAAAACCACTGCTAAAAACTTCGACATCCGCACGTTAAACGCAATACCCCAACTGTCGTAGTGAGGTGGTGTGTGCAAAACGAGTCTGATGGGTACACCAAGCCCCAGGAGCTTCGAAGTTTCCTGTTCCTGACGGCCGTCATGGCCCCCGTCCTTACGGTCATCATCGTGGCGGGCTACGGTTTCATCGTCTGGTTCTATCAGCTGATTGCCGGCCCTCCGGGCAGCTGATGCAACGCGACGGAAAACCTCCCATGTCCGCGCTTGCCTCCCCCGCGCCCTTGGCGGCGCCCCCTGAGCTGCACATTGCCAGCCTGGTGGTGCATGCCCTGCCCCAACGCCTGCCCGACGTCCGCGCCGCCATCCTGGCGGTAGCCGGATCCGAAATCCATGGCGCGTCCGACACCGGAAAACTGGTGGTCACGCTGGAAGCGCCCTCCACCGACGACATGATGGCGCGGATCTCCGAGATCCAGCGCCTCGATGGCGTGCTTGCCTCGGCGCTGGTCTACCAACATGCCGACACGCTTGCCGCGATGAACGAGGAGATTGACGATGGCCATGGCTCGTAGAGACTTCATCAAGCAATCCGCCGCCGCGGCTGCCGCCACCGTGGCGGGCATCCCGATCGTCGGGTACACGCAGAACATCGTGACCGAATCCGAGGCCGCCAAGCTGAAATGGTCCAAGGCGCCCTGTAGGTTCTGCGGGACCGGCTGCGGCGTGAACGTCGCGGTGAAGGACAACCAGGTCGTGGCCACGCACGGCGATTTCAACGCCGAGGTCAACAAGGGCCTGAACTGCGTCAAGGGCTACTTCCTGTCCAAGATCATGTATGGCAACGACCGGCTGACCACGCCGCTCTTGCGCATGAAGGACGGCAAGTACGCCAAGGACGGTGAATTCGCACCGGTGTCCTGGGACCAGGCCTTCGACGTGATGGCCGAACAGTTCAAGCGGGTGTTAAAGGACAAGGGGCCCACGGCGGTGGGCATGTTCGGATCGGGCCAATGGACCGTGTGGGAAGGCTACGCGGCGCTCAAGCTGATGAAGGCAGGCTTCAGGTCGAACAACCTGGACCCGAACGCGCGGCACTGCATGGCATCGGCAGCCGTGGGTTTCATGCGGACCTTCGGCGCCGACGAACCGATGGGCTGCTATGACGACATCGAGAACGCCGACGCCTTCGTGCTGTGGGGTTCGAACATGGCCGAGATGCACCCCATCCTGTGGACGCGCGTGACCGACCGGCGCCTGTCCGCCCCCAAGACGAAGGTCGCGGTGCTGTCCACCTTCGAGCACCGCTCGTATGAACTGGCCGACCTGACGCTGACCTTCACGCCGCAGACGGACCTGGCGATCCTGAACTACATCGCCAACTACATCATCCAGACCAAGCGCGTGAACCGCGACTTCGTGGACAAGCACACCGTGTTCCATGAAGGCAACACCGACATCGGCTATGGCCTGCGGCCGGACCACCCCTTGCAGAAGGCGGCCAAGAACGCCGACAAGGCGGGCGGTTCCAAGCCCATCACCTACGACGACTTCGCCAAGTTCGTCTCGAAGTACGACCTGGAATACACGTCCAAGCTGACCGGCGTGCCGCAGAAGCAATTGCAGGACCTGGCCGAGCTCTACGCCGACCCGAAGATCCGCGTGACCTCGTTCTGGACCATGGGCTTTAACCAGCACACGCGCGGCGTGTGGGCCAATAACATGGTCTACAACATCCACCTGCTGACCGGCAAGATCTCGACGCCGGGCAACAGCCCGTTCTCGCTGACCGGCCAGCCGTCGGCCTGTGGGACCGCGCGTGAAGTGGGCACGTTCTCGCACCGCCTGCCGGCCGACCTGGTCGTGACCAACCCCAAGCACCGCGCGCATGCGGAAGAGATCTGGAAACTGCCCGACGGCACCATTCCCGAAAAAGTGGGCGCGCACGCGGTACTGCAGAACCGCATGCTCAAGGACGGCCAGATCAACGCCTACTGGGTGATGGTGAACAACAACATGCAGGCGGCGGCCAACCTGATGAATGAGGGACTGCCGGGCTACCGCAACCCCGACAACTTCATCGTGGTGTCGGACGCCTACCCCACGGTCACCACCATTTCGGCCGACCTGATCCTGCCCGCAGCCATGTGGGTGGAAAAGGAAGGCGCCTACGGCAACGCCGAACGGCGCACCCAGTTCTGGCATCAGCTGGTGAACGCCCCGGGCGACGCGCGATCCGACCTGTGGCAGTTGATGGAATTTTCCAAGCGCTTCAAGGTGGAAGAGGTCTGGCCCGCCGACCTGCTGGCCAAGAAGCCCGAGTATCGGGGCAAGACCCTGTTCGACGTGCTCTTTGCCAACGGCAAGGTCAACAAGTTCCCCAACAGCGAATTGAACGCGGAATACGAAAACCAGGAAGCGAAGGCTTTCGGCTTCTATGCGCAAAAGGGGCTGTTCGAGGAATACGCCGAATTCGGCCGCGGCCACGGGCACGACCTGGCCCCCTTCGACACGTACCACGAGGCCCGCGGCCTGCGCTGGCCCGTCGTCAACGGCAAGGAAACCCTGTGGCGCTACCGCGAAGGCAGCGACCCCTACGTGAAGGCGGGCGCCGGCTTCGAGTTCTACGGCAATCCGGACGGTCGCGCCATCATCTACGCCCTGCCCTACGAGCCGCCTCCGGAATCGCCCGACAAGGAATACCCATTCTGGCTGTCCACCGGCCGCGTCCTGGAGCACTGGCATTCCGGGTCGATGACGCGGCGCGTGCCCGAGCTGTACCGGGCCTTTCCCAACGCGGTCTGTTTCATGCACCCCGACGACGCGCAGGCGATGGGCCTGCGGCGCGGCGTGGAAGTCGAGATCGAATCGCGGCGCGGCAAGATGCGCACCCGACTTGAGACCCGCGGGCGCGACAAGCCGCCGCGCGGCCTGGTCTTCGTGCCCTGGTTCGACGCCGGCCAGCTGATCAACAAGGTCACGTTGGACGCCACCGACCCGATCTCTTTCCAGACCGACTTCAAGAAGTGCGCGGTCAAGATCGTCAAGGTCTGAGCGGCCCCGGGAGACAGCCATGAAACGACGCGCCGCAACCATCGCCATCGGCATCCTTCTGGCCTCGGCCGCCTGGGCCGCCCCGCCGCTGGAGGTCGAAGACCCCATGCGCGGGCCCACCCCGATCGCAGAAGAAGCCAACCCGCCGCTGATAAGCCCGATTGAAAACAAGGACATCAAGCGGATGCGCACGTATTCGATGCAGCCGCCCACCATTCCGCACAAGATCGACGGCTACCAGATCGACAAGAACTACAACCGTTGCCTGGCCTGCCATGCGCGGGTGAACACCGAGGAAACCCAGGCGCCGCCCTTGAGCGTGACGCACTACATGGACCGCGACAGCAACGTGCTGGCCGAGGTATCCCCACGGCGCTATTTCTGTGTGCAGTGCCACGTGCCGCAGGCCGAGGCCAAGCCGCTGGTGTCCAATACCTATCAGGACATCGATGTGATCCTCAAGCGCCTGACGGCCCCGGCCACCGACAAGAAGTAAGGGATCGATGCCGCCATGCTCAAGCTCCTAAAGCGCTACTGGAACATCATCCGCCGCCCCAGCGTGCACTTCAGCCTGGGCTTTCTGACGATCGGCGGCTTCATCGGCGGCATCCTGTTCTGGGGCGCCTTCAACACGGCGATGGAACTGACCAACACCGAAAAGTTCTGTACGGGCTGCCATGAAATGCGCGACAACGTGTACGCGGAACTGAAGGGCACCATCCACTTCACCAACCGCTCGGGCGTGCGCGCCTTGTGCTCGGACTGCCACGTGCCGCACAACTGGACCGACAAGATCGCCCGCAAGATGCAGGCGTCCAAGGAAGTCTGGGGCAAGATCTTCGGCACCATCGACACGCGCGAAAAATTCGTGGACAAGCGGCTGGAGCTGGCTCAGCACGAATGGGCTCGCTTCAAGGCCAACGACTCGCTGGAATGCCGCAATTGCCACAACTACGAATACATGGACTTCACGCGCCAAAGCGTGCGCGCGCAGAACATGCACTCGACCTATCTGGCCGACAAGACCAAGACCTGCATCGATTGCCACAAGGGCATCGCCCATACGCTGCCGCATATTCCGCCTGGCCAGACCTCTGACGCGACGCCGCCGGCCAGGGCGCCCAAAGAGGTGGCGAATGCGGCCCGCTGACGCCCCGCCGCCCCTGCTCGCGGCCCGCGGGCTGCGCAGCCCCCGCGGCGGCCCTTGCAGCGGGCCCGAGGGACTGCGGCCGGTGGATGTCGAGCTGCATGCCGGCCAGATCCTGCATCTGCAGGGCGCCAATGGCAGCGGCAAGACCAGCCTCTTGCGCATGTTGGCCGGCCTGCTGCGCCCGCTGGCCGGCACGCTCTATTCGCAGGGCCAGGAGGTGCGCCGCGACACGGCGGCGTACTTCGCGCGCGTGGCGTTCCTGGGGCACGCCAACGGCCTGTGCGGCGAACTGACGGCGCTGGAGAACCTGCGCTATAGCCTGCATGTGGCCGGCACGCCCCAAGACGACGACGCCATTGCGACGGGCCTGCGCCGTTGGCGTCTGGAGGGCAGCGTGCACGTGCCCGCGGCCCGGCTGTCCCAAGGCCAGGGCCGTCGGCTGGCAATGGCCGCCGTGGTGCTGGGCGGCAAGCCCCTGTGGCTGCTGGATGAACCCGACGCGGGGCTGGACGCCGCCAGCCTTGAGCAGTTGTGGCGGGCGCTGGACGCACACCTGGATGCCGGCGGCGCCGCAGTCGTGGCGTCGCACCGCGCGCCCGGCACCGCCGTCGTCCGCATGCAAACCTTGAACATGGATGACTACGCGGATGCTGGCTACGCTGTCTCAGTTGGCGCTACGTGACATCCGGCTAGCCTGGAGACGGCCCGCGGATACGCTGGGCGCCACGCTGTTCTTCATCGTGGCGGGTTCCCTGTTCCCGCTGGCGGTCGGCCCCGATCCCGTCCTGCTGCTGGCGATCGGGCCGGGCGTGCTGTGGGTCTGCGCGTTGCTGGGCATCCTGTTGAGCCTGCACCGCCCGTTTGCACAAGACCATGCCAACGGCGCGCTGGAGCAACTGTTGGTGTCGCCGCACCCGCTGCCGCTGTTGGTGGGCGTGAAGCTCGCCGCGCACTGGGTCAGCGGCTGCCTGCCGCTGATCCTGGCCAGCCCCGTGCTGGCGCTGCAATTCGGCCTGCCGCCGCAGGCGATCGGCGTACTGGTCCTGTCCCTGCTGCTGGGCACGCCCACGCTGGCGCTGGTGGGCGGTCTGGGCGCGGCGCTGACGCTGGGCCTGCGCGGCGGGGCGTTGCTGCCCCTGCTGGTGCTGCCGCTGTACGTGCCGGTGCTGATCTTCGGAGCGGGCGCCGTGTCCGCCACGCACGCGGGCCTGGGCGCCGGACCGCAACTGTCGCTGCTGGGCGCCTGCCTGTGCCTGGCGATCCTGCTATGCCCCTGGAGCGCGTCCGCCGCGCTGCGCGTGGCGCTGGACTGAGAGGCCCCATGCACGAGCAACCCGCCTTCGATTCGTCCTACTCCCCCGCGCCGACCGCCCCTGGCGCCGGCTGGCTGCGCTATGCCTCGCCCGCGGTGTTCTATCCGCTGGCTGGCCGCCTGATTCCGGTGCTGGCGCTGGCGGCCGCCCTCTTCGCCTGCGCGGGCCTGTATGTGGGCCTGGCCGTGGCGCCCACGGACAGCCAACAGGGCGAGGTCTACCGCATCCTGTTCATCCATGTGGCAGCGGCGTGGATGTCGATGTTCCTGTACCTGGTGATGGCGGGGTATGCCGCGCTGGGCTTGATCTACAACACGCGCCTGTCGTTCATGATGATGCGGGCGCTGGCGCCCACCGGCGCGCTCTTCACCTTCCTGACGTTATGGACCGGCGCGTTGTGGGGCAAGCCCACCTGGGGCGCGTGGTGGGTCTGGGATGCGCGGCTGACCTCGGAACTGATCCTGCTGTTCCTGTACCTGGGCTTCATGGCCTTGCAGGCGGCGACCGACGACACGCGCCGCGCCGACCGCGGCGGCGCCATCCTGCTGCTGGCCGGCGTCGTCAACGTGCCCATCATCTATTTCTCGGTGCGCTGGTGGAGCACGCTGCATCAGGGCGCATCCATCAACCTGACGTCCGCCCCGAGCATGGCGCGCATCATGGTCGCCGCCATGCTGCTGATGGTGGCGGCCTTCTGGCTGTACAGCGCGGCCGTGGCGCTGGCGCGGGTGCGCGGCATCATCGCCGAACGCGAACCCGGCGCGGCGCGCGCCGGCCGCCCCGCCCCGGAGGCCCCATGAGCTGGGACGCGCTGTTCTCGCTGCAAGGCCACAGCCCTTACATCCTGGGCGCCTACGGCGTCACCCTGGCGCTGATGGGTGCAGAGGCCCTTGTGCTGTGGGGGGGGGGGGGGGGGCGGCCCCCCCCCCCCCCCCCC